>JBCCUW010000185.1:0-7871 GCA_039196385.1 Pseudomonadota bacterium | reverse complement strand
GTTCAGCCATGCACGTGGTGCGCGGCTCGCGTCATCCGTTTGCCTGGTATTGGAAGGTAATGCACGGGTAACCAGGGCAAGGGCCAGGGCCAATGTGAGCAACGCTCCAGCGATCTGAGTAAGCATGGCGTAGGCTGGCGTGAGTTCTATGCTGAGACCGAATACGGCGATTACCAGAAGCATGAGCATGCAGGCCGGACGCATGACCAGTTCAACCCACATGCCCGTAACAACTTTCTGCAGGCCTTGCAGTATGTGGCTGGACAGGGTGACGAGTACCGCGAGCGGTAGTAGTACCAGCATGCCCGCGGTGGTGGCGAGAACATCTGGCGTCAGCGTGTCGCCGAACAGCAGCAGGGCAACGCCGCCCAGCGCTGCGATTGAGCAGCTGAGCACAAGCACAAGCGCTGTGCCACGCCATGTGTCAGCGCGCACTGAATGCCAGTTTTCCTTTGCCCTCGCGGCTGCAATTTCGCGCATCAATAAGCGCGGCACGCCCGCACTTCCAATGGCGGATAACAAGGCCATCCAAGCGAGTGTGTAGGTGTAGATGCCGTAACTTTCCGCGCCGAGTACGCGCGCGACGAAAATTCCAAGTGCCAGCCCGAGAACTTTGCTTGTGGCGTGGACTAAAGCCATCCGCGTGCCGGGCCGGCTCAGAATCTGTTCAAAAATTCTGCGCATGGAGGCTTGCATTGACCAAGCTGAACTTTTTGATCATCAAGTGGGGCTGTTGTCTCAGGAGGCGCTGTTGCTTTCCGCGGCGCTTTTGTTTTCCGCTGCGCTTTTTTCTCAAGCTGCGCTTTTTTCTCACGCTGCGCGGCGGGTATCACTATGCGCCATGATGGGCGAGGAGTATACACTTTTGGCGAACTCGCTAAACCCGTTGGGACGGTCTTCGATTCACGCTGACAACAATAATAGTTGTATAATTTAAACAACCATGATTGTATATACAACAACTCGATTTAGTGGATTTAGATCAAATGCACTTCAAGCACCAATCCAGGTTGATTCTCTTTGCCGTCAGCATTGTTGTGGTTGTCGGTGGTCTTGTTTTCTCGCTCAGCGGCACGCCGCGTAACTCGCTGTCGATTGTTGGAAAAACCTCCGAGGCGTTGTCAGCGCAACCGATAGATACCACGTTTGAAAACACGGCGGATGATTCTACGCAACCCGCCAGCCAGAACCTGCCGTCGGTACCACTTTTGTTCGCTGAAGATTTGTACTCGCAACAGGTGGTTGAGCGTTTGCTGGCTGCGGGTGCTGATCTGGCTGAGCTACGCAACATCGCCGCTTTGGAGGTTGTATTGAATGAGCAGGATGTTGCTTGTTTCGCCCATGATTCAGCAGCCAAACGTTTCCTGTGCCGCTGGGACGGTCTGCGCCAGCCTGGCCCGCAGCGTCATCCATATTACAGTTATGATCTGCAGGCACTCAAGGCGATGTCCCACGGTGATGGCGTGGCGGCCTTTGTTTATGCTGACAGAATGCTGCTTGAGGATTGGAAAGAATCGCTGGATTTCAGCATCCGCAGCACTGCACTCACGGGCAAAGTAGGTCCGCTGCTGAAAGCCCGGTCCATCATTATGATGCCGGTCATCATGCAGTACAAAGAAGATTGTGCCGCGGCGCTGGCTGCCGCAGATACCAATATGATCAGCGCGCTTGCGCTGGATGCGTTGGCGGCCGACAAGGGTATTCCCAACGATCACTATCAACCGCTGGATGCTGCGTTGTTGAACGATGCTCCAGCATTGGTGAAACAGGTTTTTGACGAGAAACGGGAGAATCTGGGCAATGTTTTGTCCGTCATGCAAGCAGAAATAGGAATCAACTAACCATGAAATACAAACTCATTGGCTTACTGTTACTGGTCAGCGCAGCCACCTACGCAGCGACCGCTCTGGTCGGATGCAAGTCCTGTGTCACTTTGGAAGACTACGTCAAATCCGGCGCGGCCAAAGTGATCCAGCAACAAGGCGGCACCTCGGTGATGCTCGGCAACATACTGACTAATATCGTTTTTGGTGACTATCGCGTCGACGATGCGATTGTGCAGGATGAGAATGGCGTCAGGAAGGTGATTATTGAATTTGAGCCTGCCCTTGAAACTCACATGTTGGGGGTGATTTATGAACAGGATGCCATCATGGTGCGAGCGACGGATATGCAGGGCCGGCAGATCACCGGACTGGTCCGATACGGACAGACGCTGCTGACCAACCTGGCGCGGATGTGGGCGGATAAAGATGCAGCCTGGACGGCGGTGCGTAATCAGGGCGGTGACGCCGAGAATCCACCCAGTGCACCGGCGCCAACTGACGCTCAGCTGCAAGGAATCCTGCGGGATTTGTACTCAAACCCGATTTACCACAACTACGCCCCGACTTTGCGGGCTTACAGCAACCTCCAGGGCCTCTCCTGGCTGACCGAGTTGAATACGTCACTGCGCTGCCATCCGGAATGTCGCTGACTGCCGGTTGCGCTGAAGCGTCTTAAGCGCCGACAATGCTTATGCTGGGGAAAAGCATTGGGGCAAACATAAATGAGCGAATTAGCACAGCGCATACAGCGTGCCTGGGAGGGTCGAATTTCCGGTTGTCAGCTAGGCAAGCCCGTCGAGTTGATGTCCATGCGGGAGGGGTACGACGCACTGCACGCTTATCTGACGGCCGGTGATGAATTGCCGTTGCGTGACTACATCGGTTACCAGGAGGGTGCGCGGGTTGACAAAGCCTGCTGCCGCGATTACCTGACCAGGTCTGAGCCGGACGACGATATTAACTACAGCGTCCTGTCATTGCTCATGCTCGAACAGCACGGCCGGGCGCTCAGTACCGTTGATGTGGCGCGGTTCTGGCTGCGCCTGCTGCCGGCGGGTCAGACCTACACCGCCGAGCGGGCGGCGTATCGGGTGTTGCTCAGCAACGCTGCCGAATGGTTTGCGGAAGGTGCGGATCCCGGTTTTGACCTGGCTGAGTGCGCCGCTAACCCCTATAACACCTGGATTGGTGCACAGATTCGCACTGACCTGTATGGCTGGGTCTGTCCGGGAGACCCGGAGCAGGCCGCCAGCCTGGCGCGCCAGGATGCTGCGCTATCTCACGTTGATGATGGCGTCTATGGGGCTGTGATTGTTGCCGCCCTGGGGGCTGCGCTGGCGGATAGCGCGCCGGAGGTCGCGTTGGAAAAAGCGCTGGCGCAAATACCCGCACACAGCGGTTGCGCTGCGGCTGTTCAGTTGGCCATGCAATTGCGTGGTGACGCGGATGGACCTGCCCAAATTCGCGCGCACTACGGAGATTTGTCACCGGTGGCTACTGTGAACAATCTGGCGTTGGTCATCTGGTCGTTATATTCTCACTTGGACGATTTTGGCGCTGCCATTGGCAATGTCGTGAGCGCAGGCCTGGATACAGACTGTAACGGCGCTACGGTGGGTGGCCTCTGGGGTTTGCAGGGAGACGCAATTCCTGCTGCGTGGACGGCCCCATGGCAAGGCCGCGTGGGCCTTGGCCTGGCGGGTTTTGATGAAGTGGCACTGGATGACCTGGTCGCAAGAACGGTAGCGATCGCCGCCACTGGCTGAAGGCTGTTTGAAGGCTTGCACCATTAGAAGCAGAGTTAGAGGCAGACAGAGACAGGGGCAGACGCACCAGCAGAAGCAGAATTAAAAAAACAGTTATATACGAGAGGGGAGCAGCATGTCACACGATACAATTATTGCGGGTGGATCAGTCATTGATGGGTCCGGTGCACCGGCTTATCGTGCAGATGTAGCCATTGATGGTGATCGGATTACACGCATTGGTGATCTGTCAGACGCCTCCGCCGCAAACACCATTGACGCCACCGACAAAATAGTGACGCCGGGATTTGTTGATCTGCATACGCATCTGGATGCTCAGGTGGGTTGGGATCCGGGCATGCGGTCAAGTTCATATCACGGCGTAACCACCGCTTTGATCGGCAATTGTGGCGTGACGTTTGCCCAGGTCAGTCAGCAGAACCACCGCCAGCTGGCAGAGTTGATGGAGGCCGTTGAAGACATCGAAGCTAATGCCATCATGGACGGCCTGCCCTGGAACTGGAAAAGTTATGGTGAGTATCTGGATGCTGTGGACAGCTTGCGTCCAGCGCTCAACGTGGTTGGCCTTGCGGGTCATTCAGCGATTCGGTTCGAAGCCATGGGCGATAAGTCCATGGACGAAGGAGTGCAGGCGAACGAAGATGAACTGGAACATATCTGTCGACTGGTGCGCGAATCGGTTGAACAGGGCGCCGTAGGCTTTTCGACATCGCGCTTTCTGGGGCATCGCGTGCCTGATGGCCGCCTGACCCCGGGCACCTGGGCAGACGCCCGGGAAACTGAAGCGATACAGCAGGCGGTGATCGAAGGGGGCGGTCGCGGCGGCCTGTTTCAGGTGGCGCCGGATATGCAATCCCGCCGGAACACCGAGTTGGCCATGTTTGAGCGCGGTGCGGAACTGGGTTGCCACGTGCTGTATTCAGGCGGTGCCGGGCGCAAAGGGGATGGTGGTGTGGCTCAGACCAGCGCGCTGCTTGAACGTAATAATCAGGACGGGCGGCGTATGACGACGGTTTGTCATACCCGGCCCAGCGGGGCGATGTTTGGTCTGGCGCAAGCCACCCCGTTTCGCAATGGTGAATGGAAAGCGCTCATGGCGTTGCCCAGCGTGGCTGATCGAGTTGACGCGCTGCGTGACCCCGCCACTCTCAAACGGTTGCGCAAACGGTCCAGAGAAACAGGCCTGACAGCAGATCCTGCGCTGATGCACCCGATGGGAACCGCGGCGCGCCCCGACTACGACATGGGCCGACAGAACAATCTACAACAACTCGCGGCGGCCGCGGGGGTAGATCCCATCGACTACTATATCGACCGGCTGCTGGAGACCGAGGGCCGCGAGTTGTGGAACTACTGGGCGTTTGGCGGCACCCTGGAAAATCAATGGGCGTACATGCAGATGGCCCACTGTATCCCGATGCTGGCAGATGCTGGGGCACATGTTGGTGTGTTCACCGATACAGACTCGCCGACTTTTCTGTTGGCTGAGTTGACCCGCCGTCAGGGTGTATTCGAGTTACCTGAAGCCGTGCACAAAATCACCCAGGCGTCTGCGGATGTGCTGGGTCTGCAACAGCGTGGACTGGTAAAAAAAGGCTGGTTTGCAGATCTGAACGTCATTGATTTCGAACGTCTGGAAACCGGTTATCCCTACTACGTGAACGATTTTCCTCACAATGGCGGGCGCTATATCGTGCAGAGTGAAGGTTATGTGGCCACGCTGGTCAGCGGCGCGGTCATCGCCGCTGACGGGGAGCTGACCGGGACCCGACCGGGCCGGGTTATTCGTGAATTTGTGCGCGCTTGACAGTCGACGGAATAAGTTCGTTAAGACAAACACAAGGTAGCAGATACAGTTACAGCAATAAGGCAGGAAAACAAGAGCAGTACAGACAAGAGCAGTACGGACAAGAGCAGTTAACAGACCGATCAACCATTGAGATGAGGGGAACAGGGGATGATGATCGAATCTTGGATGCGCGCGTTCGCGCAATTTGGTTACTGGTGGCTGGTGATCCTGGGTGCGTTTGCCGCGCTGGCGGTGGCGCCTGACAGTCGGGCTCAGGCTGCGGCTGCGGAAGACTGGGCCATCGAAGAACTGGTGGTGACGGCACGCAAGCGGGAAGAGAACATTCAGGACGTGGGTTTGTCTGTTTCTGCCATGGGTCCCAGCGAGATTGCCGACAATTTTGCCCGGGACATCCGTGATCTGGTGCAGGTATCACCCAACCTGGTGCTGGATGATACGGCCCAGGGGCCGGGCGGCGTTGCCTCCGCCTACATTCGTGGGGTGGGCGTTTCCGAAGTTGAGAAGAATTTTGACCCTGCAGTCGGGGTAGTCGTGGATGGGGTGTTTCTGGGCGCCATGAGCGGCAGTATTACCCGTGCGTTGGACTTGGAACGCGTTGAGGTGTTGCGCGGTCCGCAAGGAACGTTGTTCGGCCGCAATACGATTGGTGGCGTCATCAATTTGGAAAGGTCCAAACCTACCGGCGAGTTTGGGGCCAAATTTCGCGCCAGCGTGGGCAACTATGAAACCACTAAAATTGATGCGTTAGTTAATTTCGGCGTAACCGAACAGCTGGCCATCAAACTCACCGGTACCTTTGATGATCAGGGTGAAGGCTACTACGACAACATCAACACCGGTCGCGATGAGGGGCGGGTTGAGTACCAGTCGCTGGGCTTTAACGCCCTGTACACTGTGGATGACACCCTGGAATTTGAGTACACCTATCAGCGGGAACGCACGGATCAGGATACCCCGCCGTTGCTGTACGTGGGTCAGCCCGGACAGCTGTTCTGTGACGGTTTTGGTTTCTGTGCGCCGGATCTGGACACACCTATTTCGGGGGATCGCTGGAAAACCGCGCAGGATCTGGTCGGCCCGGATGATGCCACGTTTGATGCAGATACCCACATCCTGGAAGCGCACTGGGACATTAATGAAAACTGGACCATGGACTACATATTCGGCAGTTGGGAAACTGAAGAAACGGTGTTGACAGATTTTGATGCCGTGCCGTCTTTGCTGTTTCATACTTCGCGCCCGGCAGAATACGAGCAGTCCAGTCATGAGTTGCGCTTTACCTACGACGGTGGTGGTGCACTCAGCGGTACAGTGGGGCTGTATCTGTGGGAGAGTGAATACGAAATTCGGCTGCGCAGTTTTATCGGTTTTGCCGGTCCCGGTGTAGCGGACCTGCCTCAGACCAGCGCTCAGGAAACTGACTCCCAGGCGCTGTTTTTCGAAGCCGACTATCGCCTGAATGACGCCCTGACGTTTACCCTGGGTGGTCGCTACACCCGGGATGAAAAAGACACCGCCCAGAGCGGTATCGTGACGGCGGTGGCAGACGATGACTGGACAGAATTCACGCCCAAGGTGGGTGCTCGTTATCAGCTCACAGACGATGCCATGGTTTATCTGACCTACAGCGTCGGTTATCGCAGTGGGGGATTTAACGGTCGGGTGGACAGTGTTTTAACGGCTACCCAGCCGTACAACCAGGAGACTGTGGACAATATCGAGTTGGGTTTTAAGACTGAGTGGTTGGACCGGCGTCTGCGCCTGAACGGCGCAATCTTCCGCATGGACTACGATGACAAGCAGGAAGAGCTGCAGCTGCCTTCGGCAACCAGTGGTACCGGACAGGTCACGCTGGTGACCAACGCGTCTACCGCCACCATGCAGGGTATAGAGTTGGACGCTCTATACATGCCTGCACCGGGCTTAAGCATTCGCGCCAACCTCGGTATTCTCGATGCGGAATATGACGACTTCAGCTTCACGGGTCCCGCCGGTCCGGTGGACTTTTCCGACTTGGAATTTCGTCGCGCGCCGGAAGTCACGGCCAGTTTAAGCGGCACTTACGAGTGGAGCGTGGGTGAAGGCCGCGCCTGGATTCACGCCGGTGTGCAGTATCTGGACGAGTACGAAGTGGATTTTGCCAACAAACCCGAACTGACCAACGACTCGCAAAATATCGTGAATGCCTCTGTGAATTACGCGATTGGAAGTTTTCAGATCAGTGCGTATGGACATAACCTGACTGAAGAAGATGGCTATGGCATTGGCTTTGACGTGGCGGGTTTGTGGTCGTATGCGGCCACCCGCGCCCCCAGAACCTATGCGCTGGAAATTGCCTATACCCTGGAATAACTCTGCGGCAGATGAATCATGTCAGACTCAGCAGAAGTGGCGGCCAACAAAAAGTTAGTCGCCCAATTTCTTAAGGCCTTTTCTGCCAGCCGCTTTGACGAGGCGCTGGATTATTTG
>JBCCUW010000184.1:0-7920 GCA_039196385.1 Pseudomonadota bacterium | reverse complement strand
GCGCCAGGCAAACGCGAAGAGCTGCATGACATGGCCCGCCGCATTGCCACGGTAGGTTACTACGTCATGCTGCCCAACCTTTATTATCGGCGGGTGCGTGAATTCGTCATGGCGCCTGATCAGCGTGAAGTCATGTTCGGACATATGAACAGTCTAAGTAACGCCATGGTCTGTGCCGATATCAGCGTGTTGCTGGAGCATGCCGCGAGCGCCCCGGCGGCAGCGGATGGTGCAGCAGGATGTGTGGGCTACTGCATGAGTGGACCATTCGCGTTTGCTGCGGCAGCGGCGTTTCCCGAGCGCGTGCGCGCCAGCGCGTCACTGCACGGCGTGCGCTTGTTTAACGATGCGCCGGACTCACCGCATCTGCAGGCCCACAAGATCCAGGGTGAGATGTACTTCGGCTGCGCCGAGACCGATGAATGGGCGCCGCCCGCGATGATCGAAGGGCTGGACCAATACCTGGCTGACAGCGGCATCCGCTATCAGATTGAATGGTATCCAGGCACCCACCATGGGTTTGTCTTCCCCCAGCGCGAAGGTATGTACGATAAGCCGGCCGCCGAGCGCCACTGGGAGCAACTGTTTGCTCTATTCCGTCGCAACGGGGTTGTGCCGCCGGGCTGACCCGGTCGACTCAAGCGGCGGGGATCAGATCATTAATTTCCGCCTCAGACATGCCCGCCGTGTCGGCTGCCGCACACACCGCGGCCCAACTGCTGGCGTCAATGGGAATACCTTCGTGGGTACGTCGTGTCATGGACTCGCGCTCCGGTTCACCGGGTACGCGCACCTTGTCGAATCCTTTTGCCGGCGTTGTGCTGTGCAAATAATCGATCATGGCGTTCACCTCGTGACGGAATTTTTCCACACCGCCAAAGGCCTGAGGATCTATCACACACATAAACATGTGGTTAACAATGTGGTGGCTGCGCAGGTTGTCCGGCTGAGCCGTCCATTCCCCGGCCAGTGCGCCACCTAACAGTTCGCACATCACCGCCAGGCCATAACCCTTGTGCTGGCCGAATGGACCCAGGGCACCATAAGGCTTTTCATACATCACAGCAGGGTCGGTGGTAGGGCTGCCCTCGTGGTCCACCAGCGCCCCCTCGGCGACCGGGTTGCCAGCGTTGTAGGCCACCCTGACCTTGCCCAGCGCCACAGCACTGGTCGCCATATCCAGTACAATCGGTGCTCCGGGTTCGTGGGGTACCGCGCAACAGAACGGATTGGTGGTCATACGTCGGTCGCGGCCGCCGAATGGAGAAACCTGCGGCGCATGGCCAACGACGTTGACCATATGCAGAGAAACCAATCCCGCGTCAGCGCATTGTTCTGCGTAGGTGCCAATCCGACCCAGATGATGGCAGTTGCGCACCCCGGCACAGACCACGCCGGTCTGCTGGACCCGCTCGATGCTCATGTCCACGGCCTGACGGCCGACCACTTGACCAAAACCGAACTGACCGTCGATGACCATGACCGCGCCGTTGTCCTGGATTACCTCTGCCTCCGCGTCCACCATCAGCAACCCGGCTTTGATGTTGTTGACGTAGGCGGGCACCATGCCGACGCCGTGGCTGTCATGTCCCTTCAGATTTGCCGCCACCAAGTGTTCGGCCACCTCCCTGGCAAAGGGTTCTGCGGCGCCACTGCGCACAAAAATCTGTGTGACAAAGTTACTTAACGGTTCCGCGTTGATCAGCATCTGGCTCTCCTGTTGCACCCTGGTGGCTTATGATAAGTTCTGCGGGGGATAGATCCAGGATTTTGAGGGGCACACTATGGATATGCTGGCGGAAGGTTATGGCTTGATTGAGGGGCCATTGTGGCTGTCGGATCGAGGTCTGCTCTTCAGTGATGTGTTATTCGGCGGGGTGTATTGCCTGGCCGCAGACGGTACGGTCAGTGAAGTGTTTGCGCACCGTCGCGGCATTGGCGGCATGGCCTATCACAGTCAGGGCGGCCTGCTGGTGAGTGGCCGCAATATCAGCTACAAGGGTTTTGACGGTGGGGCGACACAAACCCTCATCGAGCAGGATGAAGCGGCCGGGCTGGTGGGTTTTAATGACATCACCACGGACAGCCGGGGCCGCTTATATGCCGGCAGTCTGGGCGCCAGCCCGGTGTTTGACGACGGCCGTCCGCCAGCGGCGGGGAATCTGTATCTGTTGGATCTGGACGGCAGTAGCCGCCAGGTGGGCACGGATGTCAGGCTGACCAACGGGCTGGGTTTTTCCCCGGACGGGCGCACGTTATACCACAGTGATTCGTTGCGCAGTGCAGTGTTTTGTTACGACGTCCACGAAGACGGCACGTTGGGTGACAAGCAGATGTTTGCGCAAACCGCCCAGGGGGCTCCAGACGGTTTGGTTGTGTCTATGGATGGCGCCGTATGGGTGGCGCTGGCCGGTGGTGGCCACGGCGTAGCCGTGTTTGAAGCGGATGGCAGCCAGCGCACGCATCTGCGCATTCCTCACCCGATGTGCACCAGCTTGTGTTTTGGTGGCCCCAACCTGACCGACCTGTATATCGTCTCCGGATCTGAAGGTCTGGAAGGCGATAAACGCGGCGCTGTTTTTCATACCACCACCGACGTTCCCGGCGTACCAGTGGCTGCGGCGCAGGTGGCACTGCCAGGCAACTGATCAGGACGCGACGTCGGTTCGCAGCCCTTTTTCCGCCATAAACGCCGGGTTAAACAAGCGCGATTGGTACTTACTGCCGTCGTCGCAGAGTATGGTGACTACTTTGTGCCCCGGCCCCAGTTTCTGTGCCACAGCCACGGCGGCACACAGATTGATCCCGGTGCTGGAACCGAAAAACCAGCCATCCTGCCGTAACATCCGGTACACCATATCCACCATGTCCTGGTCGGCAATCTGCACCGCGTAATCGATGTCGGTATCAGCCAGGTTATCCGTGACGCGGGAATTGCCAATGCCTTCGGTGATGGAGGGCCCCGGGGTCATTTCTGCTTCGCCATGGGTGACCCAGTTATACAGCGCACTGCCATGGGGGTCAGCCAGCACAATCTGGATGTCCTGGCTCTGGCCTTTCAGATAGCGTGACACACCGGCCAGGGTGCCGCCTGTGCCCACCGCGCAGGTGAACGCATCTACCCCACCGTCGGTCTGTGCCCAGATCTCCGGTCCGGTGGACTCGAAGTGGGCCAGCCGATTGGCGGTATTGTCAAACTGGTTAGCCCACACCGCGTTGTCCAGCGTGGCGGCATAACGCCCGGCCTGCTTCTGGTAGTTCATATCATCTTTGTACGGCACCGTGGCAACCACTCTGACCTCTGCACCCAGCGTGCGCAGCAGATTCACCTTTTCTTCAGACTGATTGTCCGGCATGTAGATGATGGCTTTGTAACCGCGGCTGTTGCAGACATGGGCAATACCGATGCCGGTGTTCCCGGCGGTGCCTTCCACCACCGTGCCGCCGGGTTTTAGCGCCCCGGCTTTCTCTGCTTCGCGGATCATCCATAGTGCAGCCCGGTCTTTGACCGAGCCCCCGGGGTTCATAAATTCCGCCTTCCCCAGGATGTCGCAACCGGTTTCTTCGGAGAGGCTGGAAATGCGGATTAGTGGGGTATTGCCGACACTGTCAACAAAGCCGTTTCGAATTGTCATACAAAGTAGTCCAAACGCGCGTGCTAGAAAGCGCTGCATTCTAACAGGGTGTGCACAAAGTCTCAGGTGCTCACACGGTTATCCAGGTGGCGGACATAAGCTGGCTGAATGTGTTGTGGATGCGGCTGGGTCGGTGGACGGCGCTGAGCTGCGAGGATAGGCTAGCCGACTGATATTTACTGCGTGACAGAGGTTGAGCATGTCCAGATATGCAAGTGTCGAAGAATTGGGTCTGAATCCGGCCAAGGTTGAAGCCCTGTTGGGCCGGGTGCAGCGTGAAGTGGACGAAGGGCTGCTGCCGGGTGTGCAGGTTGCGCTGGGGAGGCATGGCAAGATTGCGGTTTGTGAAAGTTACGGCACCGCCACCAACGATTCACTGATCTGTATCTTCTCTGCGACAAAAGGCATTACCTCTGCCGCCGCCTGGCTGCTGATGCAGGACGGTCAACTGTCTGAACAGGAGCTTGTGGCGGACATCATTCCGGAGTTTGCCACCAACGGTAAAGAGGTGATCACCGTCCAACAGTTGTTCACCCATACGGCGGGTTTTCCGCATGCTCCGTTTGCCTCACTCCAGTGGCTGTCCAAGGAAGAAACGCTGGGCCGTTTTGCGCAGTGGCGTTTGAGTTTTACCCCTGGCAGTCAGTTTGAGTATCACCCGTCTTCGTCCATGTGGGTGATTGCCGAAATTATCGAGCGACGCAGCGGCCTCGCTTTTACTGAATTTGTCCAACAGCGCGTGCTGGCTCCTTTGGGTTTGAATAGTCTTTTTGTGGGCCTGCCGGAGGCGCAGAACGAGCGCGCTTTGCCTGTGAAGCACTGTGGTGACCCACTCACACCGGAGGACTACAAAAACATGGGCATGCCGGTACCGCCAGAAACAGAAGTGACAGAAACCGCCTTACTTAACTTCAATAAGCCTGAAGTACGCGCCGTCGGTGTGCCGGGTGGCGGCGGTTTTGCCAGTGCCTCTGACCTGGCGTTGTTTTATCAGGCGCTGCTGCATGGCGGCCTGGACGGCGTTGAGCTATGGCGTCGTGAGACGCTGGATGATGCCTTGCAGATCCGCTCCGGCGACCTGACTGACATGATGTTTAAAAAACCGGCAAATCGCGCGCTGGGCATGATCATCAGCGGTGATGAAAGCCGCAGTTTTCGGGGGTTCGGCAAAACCAACTCACCGGCAGCATTTGGTCACAATGGCGCTGGTGGACAACTGGCCTGGGTGGATCCCGCCACCGGTCTGTCGCTGGCGTACCTGACTAACGGACACGATCGCAACAGTGTGCGTCAGGCGCGGCGTGGTGTGGCCATTGGCAGCATGGCTGCGGATTGTGTGCAGTAGCTGCATGAACACGCGCGCCCCGAGTGGCAGAACGACTGTCGCTGGCGGACTTTACCGCCTGCTGTTGACGCTGATTGCGCTGCTTGCTTCGGCCACGGTTGCTGCCGACTGGCATCAGGAAAGCCAGGCGGTGATGGGTACGCGGGTTACGGTTGAAGCCTTCTTCGCTGACGACGCCCAGGCGGCTGAGGTGATGGCAACGGTGATGGCGGAAATGCATCGCATCGACCATGCCTTCAGTCCCTACAAAGAACATAGTGAGCTGTCCCGGCTGAACCGTGAAGCGGGGCAGGCTTGGGTGCCGGTGTCAGATGAGTTATTTGACCTGCTGGACAAGTCCACCCGGATCTCACAACTCAGCGGGGGTGCCTTTGACATTACCTACGCGTCGGCGGGCCGCTACTATGACTATCGTGAGGGTAAAATCCCCGATGCACAGACCCTCGATCAGGCAGTTCAGGCGATAGATTACCGGCACGTGCAACTGGATGCTCAGCGCAAGCGGGTGCGATTCCAGCATCCCGCGGTGTATGTTGATCTCGGTGGCATTGCGAAGGGCCACGCGGTGGATCGCGGCATTCACCTGCTGGAGGAGGCGGGCGTGCAACAGGCCAGCGTCGCTGCCGGTGGGGACAGTCGCATCATTGGCGACCGCAATGGCGAGCCCTGGTCGGTGGGTATTGCCCATCCGCGTCAAGCGGGGGAGATGTCTGCGATACTGCCACTGGAAAACACGGCCGTATCCACGTCGGGCGACTATGAACGCTTTTTTGAGCGTGATGGCGTGCGTTACCACCATATCCTCGACCCGCAGACAGGCCGCTCTGCGGACGGCGCCTGGAGTGTGACCATCCTCGGTCCGGAAGCGACGTTCACGGATGCGTTGTCCACAACGGTGTTTGTGCTCGGCCCGGCTCGAGGTCTGGCGTTGATCAATCAGATGCCCGGGGTGGATGCCATTATCATTGACCCGACGGGCGAGCTCCTGTTTTCCGATGATCTGAGTGAGCTGAACGCGCCCTGAACGACGCGGTTCTCCTGATCCTTCTACCTGCGTCTTCGAACCTGCCTCGCACCCTTGATACCGTTCTCATTTGTTTGATCCGCTGCGGCCTGCCACGGCGCGGTCCCACAAAGTGTGACTCAGTACCGTTATTACATCGCGCACACAAGTAACGTGCGCATATCGCAGGGCACATGATGTGCTGCTTAATCGGAAGGACACTGACGATTCTCTAACTGCAGATGACATGTCGCGGGCGCGTACGTGGTGCTCGTGAGGAGTCTGGTTGATCTGCGTTATTGGCGAGTGCGGGCAGGGAATAACCCGCAGCAGCCGCAGCCAGGGAGGCAGCGGCTATGCAGCAGGATGCAGCAGGCAGTGGTAGCCGGTAGTTCGAAGGAGCATTACCGAATGGATGCGGGCTTGAAAGGACTTCAAGCGGAGAGAAGGCGACGGATGACAGTCGCAGCAGTCTCTTTCCCGACTTCTTCGACGGCGCAACTGCAACTTGGTTAATTCAGTCAGGTCTGGAGGATCGTATGACACACTTGTTCGCCACTAAATTATACAGACGCAGCGGCGCGATATTGCTGGCCAGCCTGATGCTGGTACTGGGCAATCCGCTCCACGCTTCGTCCGTCAAAGTGTCTGAAGCTGCCCCGGACTTCACGCTGAAAACCTTAACGGGACCCAATCTGCGCCTGGAAGAGTACCGCGGACAAGTGGTCCTGATTAATTTCTGGGCCAGCTGGTGTGGTCCCTGTCGGCAGGAGATGCCGGTCCTGGATCGCCTGCATCAACGTTACGAAGACACCGGTTTTGCGGTGCTGGGCGTGAACGTTGAAGGCGAAGTGAAGCCCGCCAAAGAAATTGTTGATAAGACCAATGTGACATTTCCGGTGTTGATTGATGAGGGTCAGGCAGTGAGCGAATTGTATGACCTGGAGGCCATGCCGAGCACCGTAGTGGTCGATCGTGATGGGCTCGTGCGCTACGTGCACCTGGGTTACAAACCTGGTGACGAAGCCAAATATGTCGAAGTGGTTAAAAAACTGATCCGCGAGTAGCGCCTGAGTCAGCCTGCCACCTAAGAGAGGAATTATCATGACCTTTGCCGTGACAAGGATAGCCACAATGCGCTGGCCACAGCGCGTAATACTCTGGCTGGCGACCGGCCTGCTGGTTGCGCTGCTGGCAACAACGGCGCTGGCACAGACTGCAACGGATACTGAACCGCAAACGGACACACCCGCAGAGCAACCACTGCTGGTTGAAGAACCGCCGCAGGCTGAGACGCCGCAGGCGGCCATCTCGGTGCCGGTGAAACCCGACGAAGAGATGGAAGATGTTAAAAAAGCGCTGGTCAAACTGAAGCGTGATCTGGTGGTCCTGGAGGAGGATCTGCTGTTTCCCGCCAGTTCTCAGGTGTCGGTATTTCTCTCCATGGACATCGGCAAGTTCTTTCAATTGGATGCCGTTACGCTGAAATTGAACGGCAAAGAAGTGGCACACCATCTGTACACTGAAAAACAAGTGGATGCGCTGCATCGCGGCGGTGTGCAGAAACTGTTTGTCGGTAACGTCAAGCAGGGTAACAACCGGGTAACTGCGTTTTTTACCGGTCTCGGCCCGAATGGCCGTGACTTTCGCCGCGCCACCACGGTTGAATTCGAAAAGGGCTTTGAGCCCACCTTCATTGAGCTGGCGATCTCTGACGAAACTGAAGATTATCAGCCTGACTTTATTTCCGCTGTCAGCAACTGAGCCGGGCGTTAGCGTTTTGACTGCCCCAGCCTCCCACTGCCGCAGATCCCTGTGTAACACGCGTGCCTTTGACGGAATCGTGCAATGAAGCAGTTCCTCTGTGAAATCCTGTTTTCCTGCGCGTTAATGGCGCCGGGTGCACAACCGGTGGATGACCTTACCTACGGCACGGT
>JBCCUW010000183.1:0-7929 GCA_039196385.1 Pseudomonadota bacterium | reverse complement strand
TGAGGCCGCAAAATAAAGGGGTTGGTAAGGATTGGGCGCCGCATCAATCAGCAGCGCCAGCGCGCGATCGGCTAACTGCGCACCAAACGACACCGCCAGTTCATGGCTCCGGTCACCCTGCAACGGCTGCACCCAGCCACCAATGGCACCCTGCAGAAACAGATGTTCCCCCGGGACCGCGGCGCTCATGGTCTGATAGAAACCTGACAGGTAATCCGCGGAAACGAGTGTGTTATCCGGGCCCAGCACGGTTGGATGACAAGCGTAATTCACCAGGGTTGCCAGCGGTACCTCGCGTTCGTCAACAAACTGCAGCACAGACAGCCGCGGATCCAGAAGTTCGGGTTCGCTCAGGTTCTTTACCCAATCCAGCGGCAGATCCGCACTGGCAATCCGGCTGGTGGCGGGGGTAAGCCGCTGAACAGTCTGATCCACCAGACCCACCGCCTGGTCAACCAGCAACTGCAGATACGCTTCGTCACGCCCGCTGTCCCACCAATGTGCACCCCATATCCCCACAACATCCGGGCCCGCGTGGGTATGCGTCGAAGAGAACACCAGTTTTGCGTTCGGGTGCTTCTGCAGCAGGGCCGTCTCAATCTGCAGAATATCCGGCCGGGTCAGACCAATGTTGTCCAACGTGAGGAGCACCAGCAGCATGTCACCGTCGCTGACCACTAGAGCCTTCAACCACAGATTGTCCAGATGGCCGGTCGACAGGCGATTGCGTTGATAACCGGCCAAAAAAGCACCCGGCGCCGGGGTCACATTGACCGATCCGGCTGCCACCTGGTATTGGGGCGCCGCCTCAACCGTCTCACCGGGCAGCAGATCTGCGTCAGCCGGGCCGGCATCAGTCGCAACACTGATACGCACGCAGAGTAACCACAGTGCACTCACCCACAGGACCCGTTGCATCATCTGCCCAATGCCTGCTGCGCCCAAAGGCACAGGTTTAACAAGGTCATCCCCCGCGCACGGTACTGTGCATTGGCATCCACCAATGCGGCACCGCCGTAGCTGTGTTGTTGCTGCGCACCGGCACGGGACAGCAGCAAGGGACCAAGCCACACGTATTTGACCGCACTGGCAAACAGCTGACTTTGCAGGGTTACGGCGTCCACCTGGGCACCTCCGTCACGTAACCCGGTGAGATAAGCATCGAACAGCCGATCCTGCAACAGGCTGAAATTCTCCGGCGGCATAAATCCATCAAAAATCGCGTCGGGGATAAAATTGCCGATATCTTCCGCCAGGGCACCCGCGCCCATAAAACCCAGATCGATGAGCACCACCTGCCCCAAGCTGTCCACAAACACATTGTTAGGCCAGAAATCCAGATGGCTGAGCACTTGAGGCGCTGATTCAAGACGTTGATATAGTGCTTCACGATGAGCGTATAGAAACCCCAAAGCCTCCTGCAGTTCCTGCGGCCAGTTGTCGGCAATCAACGGTTGCTGCCAGGCACGCGCGTTGTTCAGCAACGCATAGTCGACCGGTTTGCTGCCTGTATAAGCCCGCAGAAACCCGCGGCTCATCCAGGGCTGGACGGGTAGCTCACTACGCAGCAGCCAGGCCTGGGCACACCCCCAGGCCTGGCAGATGTCCGCGTAGTCCTGCAGACAAAGCTCCGCACCAGTGCGGCCCTGCACATCTTCCAGACACAGCGTGATCTGCTGATCCGTATGACGCTCCAACGTATGCACATGTGCCAAGCGCACCCCACTGCCAACTAATTCCTGCGCCAAGGTACTTTCATAAACCAGGCTCTCGCGTTGCCAGTAGTTCCAGTGACGTGGCTTGTCTGAGGCCCGCCATTCCACAGGCGTCGTTGCCGTGTTCTGCCGGTTCAGAACTTTGCGCACCATAGTACCGCCACCCGGGTGGACAATACGCTGCAGACTGCCGGTTACAGCGTTGTTGGGATTGTGCGTCAACTCTCCCTCAAGCTGAGTCACGATCTAACTCCATTCAGGTTTATGTAAATAAGTGTTAAGGCAGGGTTCAGGTTGACCGGGTTATTCTAACCAACAATGAGCAACTCTTCGCCTGCCAGCCGTATGGGCCAAGCCGGCGAGTCAGCCGCGAATGGAACGCCCCTGACCGGGTTGTCTGGATATTTATTGCTGTTTCAGCAAGTGTCGAGATGGGGTGAGTGATGTTTTTTACCAGATCCAACAGGCTGCAAAACAACCAGAAGTCCAATATTTCTCAATACCAGTGGGTGGCGCTCACGTTCTTTGTTGCGCTGGTACTGGCCGGTGCTCCCATCAGCCATGCGTCGGATGCGGAAATCAGCATCGAACCCGTAACGCTGTTAAGTGAGGATGAACTGCGTGAGCTGGTAGCGCCAATCGCTTTGTATCCCGACGATCTGTTGGCCATTGTGCTGCCGGCGTCCACTTACCCGATACAGATTGTGGCCGCGGCCCGCTATCGCGAGGCGGCGGAAAATCAGCGCAGTCTGGAACCGGACGAAGACTGGGACGAATCTGTGGTCGCGCTGCTGAACTATCCAGAAGCCCTGGACCTGCTGAACGAAAACATCGACTGGACCTGGGCGCTGGGACAGGCGGTACTCGACCAGCAGGAAGACGTGCTGAGCGCGGTCACCGCGTTTCGCGATGAAGCTTACGCCGCCGGCAATCTGAAAACCGACGACCGACAGGTAGTGGAAGTAGAAGACGATACGCTGGTCATCAAGTCTGCAGATCCCGAGGTGGTTTATATCCCCTACTACGAACCCCGGGAAGTGGTGGTGTATCAGCCGCGCACGGTCTACTACTACTATCCGCGTTCATACCCTGTGTACTACTACCCGTATCGCTATTATCACAGCGCTTACGATCATCACTTCTGGGGACTCACTTCCGTCTTTGCGTTGTCCTGGTCGAGCCACAATATTTACCACTACCATCACAAACACCGCAAACACCGCTACCACGGCCGTCAATATCAGCGCCGGCATTTTTTCCGCACGGACAAATACCACAGTCCGCGTGCGCATCAGCGCCGCATCGCCCAGCGTTCGCGGTTGCATCACGGAAGGCGCCATCACGACAATGCCTACTGGCGGCCAAATCATCGTTACGCCGGTACACGACCTAATTATCGCGAGCATCGTAATCGCGAGTACCGTCGTGACCGTCATCGCGGCTATCGCGACGACCGAGCCAATAACCGGCAACACGCTGACGGCAAGCGGCGCTGGGCTAAACCCGTGAAAGACCAGTACGCGCACCGCGACGAACGGCGCAATGAGCGCAGAGAGAACCGCCGCCGTCAGGAGCGTCGTACAGACGGTCTCGCCATCCAGGGTGGCTCGGCAATTCACCGCCGGCCGTCACGGGAGATTAACGCGGTATCCAGTCGCGACGCCCGGGTCAGAACACCCAGGCCACCACAGCGCATTGAGCGGCCGAACCGTAATCGTCAGCTCAACACGGAACGCAATCGACGTCAGTCATTTGCCAACCAGAATCGCCAACGCAACGTCCGCGAGGCACAACGCACGCAACGCCAGGCGCCGGCGCGAGTGACCCAACGGCAACAGCGCAACGCTCAGGCAGGACAGTTGCGGCAGCGCCAGATGCAGGCTCAGAAACAGCGGCAACTACAGAGCCGACGTGCTTCACCCCAGCCGCGCCAGGCACAAAACCGGCGTGCCGCACCACAACAGCGGCAGATGCAGAGGCGAGCCGCCCCGCAACAGCGACAGGCGCGCCAGGAAAGGCAATTTCGCCAACCCCAGCGCACGGCCCAACGTAAGGCACGCCAGGCCAAACCCGCAAGCCAACCCCGGGCTCGGCCCAATACGCAGCCGTCACAGCCCAGCCATCCGCGGACCCGGCAATTGCGCAAAGAAGGTGGGCGGAGCTTTCGCTAACGACTCGCAATCGGCGCGCGCTGCGCCATGAGCTTCTCCAGCGCGACCACAACGGCAACCATCAGGCCGCCGGCAATCGGGCACCACCAGAAAAACGCCACACCGGAACTGGCCAGCCAAGCGGTGATGGCGCAGGCAGAAGCAAATCCCGCCAGTACGGTGGTGATACGACCCACACCGATGCGCGCCAGCACGATGCTGCCGAAAATAGCGCCATAAACATAGTTGGGCAGTTTGAACGTCAGATCGAGCAGGCCTTCTGCGGAGTAGCGAGCAAAAAACAGGGTAACAAAGAAGAACACACCGCCCCATAGCAGCATCAGAAGACGCGATATCCGAAGGTAATGATGTTCACCGGCACTCGGCACCCAACGGCAATAAATATGCGTCAGACTGAGATCCGACGTCTCAGCCAGCGCCGAATCCAGGGTTGAAATGGCGGCAGCAAATATGGCGGCGATGAACAAACCAGACACCCCGACCGGGATTTCCGTGACGATGAAATACGGAAAAATCAGATCAGGCTGGTCTACCAGTCGCTGAGTCACTTCAGCCGGCAGCCCCTGTTCCGAATAAAACACCACCAGACCCAGCCCCACGGCCAGGATGACCAGATGCATCACATAGAACACCGCGGCAAAGTAGTAGGCCTTGTAAGCATCTGACTGACTGCGGCAGGCTTTAACGCGCTGCCAGGTACCCTGGGCACTGCCCTGGGCAATGTTTAATGCCACACTCCCGGCAACTGCGGCCCAGATGCTATACCGAGTGGCCGGATCGGTGGAGAAATCAAACAGGACCAATCTGGCCTGGTTATCAAGCAGCAGCAATGCATCAGCGAGACTCTGGCTGGTGTTGCCGCTGATAAATAACAACGCAAACAATGCACCCAGACAGAACAGAACAAACAGCAGAAAATCTGTCCAGATCACCGTTTTAATGCCCGCCAGAGCACTCCAGACCACGCTGATTGCGATGATAAACGCAGCACAACCGGGGATACCCCAGCCGGTAATCACATCCAGTACCAGACTGGCCGCCAGGATTTTGACCCCAGAGTTAATCACGTTGAGCAACAGGCCCAGATACATGGAGATCTCACCCGTCGGGTGATCGATCCGCTGGGCGATATAGCCGTAGCTGGTCGTGGCGGTGGTGCATTCATAGAAAGGTTTCACCAGCACCAGGGCCACGGCAACCTTACCCAGCGCAAGACCCAGAATAACCTGAAAATAAGTCAGGTCCCCACCCGGCGCAAACACCGCCGCCGGCACCGACACGAAGGTCACAGCGCTGACCAGTGTGGCCACGATGCTGGCTGATACCGCCCACCAGGGCAGCGTACCGTCACCTTGAAAGAAACCACGGCGGCTGGTGATAGTGCCGCTGAGATGGTGTCCCAGCCACGTTACCAGCAGCATCACGACCACTACCACAACAATGTCTATGAGGTGCAGTCCAGTGCCCATTAACTACCCGCCTGAGCCGGCTTGCAATCGCCGCGCAAAGTCTTTGTACTTTGCCTCAAGGCTGATCACGATAATCGAATACGTACACAAACTCGCGTCGTGCAATTTTCCAGCCCTGGCTGGTCCGCACAAATTCATCGTGATACTCACCTACGGCGAGAAATCTCTCACTACGGATGGGCAACTCCTGCTGTGGCGCTCCGAGCACGGCGACATAGCTGACCCCACGCGCTCGATCCGCAGCACTCTGAAAAAAACGCTGGGTACTCATCAGGTGGCGGGTGACGGGTTCTTCTGCGTTGCTGCGCGCATCTGCTATACGTTGCCGGATAGCCGCCCGGCCAGTGTAAGTTTGACCCAACACAGTCATTGTCGCGTCGGCGGTGAACAGATCGGCAACGGCGTCTGCCTCCAACACGTCGCGATAATAGGCGTAGTTGAGTACCAGTTCGGACAATTCAGCGCGCAGTTCCGGGCCTGCGGGTATTTCCTGCGCCTGGACTGTAACGAAAGCGATCAGCAGCAACAGCCCACTTAGATGTCGAGCGACTCTCATAGTACCTCCCATAGTACCTGCCCCCCTTGAATAGTACCTCCCTTGAATAGTGCCTCCCTTGAACTCATCCAGGCGCAACTTAACCCACGCGTACTTTAATCCAAACGGACCACGCGGGTACCAATGTTGCCTCCCGCCAGCAGATCAACAAAGGCATCTGCGGCGGCTTCGAGACCATGCACTTCGTCAGTGCGGCTGATGAGTTGGCCGCTGTCCAGCCAGCCGTGCAACTCCTCACGCGCCTGGGCGTAATCTGACAGATAGTCAAACACCAGAAAGCCGCGCATGTTGATGCGCTTGTTAATGAGCAGACCGGGAATGCCCTTGGGCCCGGGTTCAGGACGATCGGTGTCGTATTGCGACACAACGCCGCAACAGGCGATGCGCCCGCCGACGTTGAGTCGGAACAAGGCGGCGCCCAGAATCATCCCGCCCGTATTATCAAAATAAACATCCACACCGTCCGGCGTGGCTGCTTTCAAACTGTCTCTGAAACCACCGTCTTTGTAATTAACAACCGCATCAAAGGAGAGCTCGTTGGTCAGTACCGCGGCTTTGGCATCACTGCCACAAACACCCACCACCCGGGTGTCCTTGATCTTGGCAATCTGCCCCACCAGATGCCCAACAGAACCGGCCGCGGCAGATACCATCACGGTTTCGCCTGCCTGGGGCTGGCCCACACGCAGCAAACCGAAATAGGCCGTCAGACCGTTAACACCCAGCGGCCCCAGATAGTGGATTGGATCATGGGCAGCCGGAATCACAGTGACTGCCTTGGCCGCATGTACCGAGTACTCCTGCCAACCGGTGGGGGCCATGACATGACTGCCGACCGGCACTCCAGCATCTTCGCTGGCAACCACCTCGCCCACGCCGGTACCGTTCATGACAATGCCACTTTCAGGGGCACCCGCGTAGCTGGCACTGCCCTGCAGGCCGGCGCGAGTGCCTGCGGTAATCGCAAAGGCTGTGGTCTTCACCAATACCTCTCCCGCTTCCGGGGCACCGGCCTGTGCGCTGGCCAGACGATAGTGACTGGCTTCCAGCTTTCCCTGGGGCAGACTGTCTATCAGTACCTGACGATTCTCTGTCATGTTCTAGTCCTCATGTCGAATAAAATACGGTCGCTTACCGTCGTGCGCTGACCATCCAGACTGCTGCTTCCAGACTGATTCCCTGCGGTGTGACATGCGCCGCCAGCGCCTCCCGGGCAGCTGCCATGGCTTTGTCCCGGGTGGCAGGGTCGAGCTCCGCCAGCACTCTGGCCAGCGGCCCCACTCTGCTCTGTGACTCGACGGCTTCATCCAGAGTCGGGGCGATGGGCACGTCGCTGGTGAAGCTGTTGATCTGGATGTTCCGATAACCCGCCTGCTGCAGAATATCGAGCAGGTAGTCCTCATCAGCAAACGCAAACGGCCCAGGCGCGCGCGGATCCGGTGTTGGGGCATCGGGATCCAGAAAAGGCTGAACCGCGCGTCCCACGACGGAAATCCACGGATTGCGCGCTGGCGCCTGCCAGCACATAAAAAACAAACGCCCGTCCTCGCTCAACGCTGTGCGCAGCTGCCGAAACGCCGCTACGGGATCAGCAAAAAACATAACCCCGAAGCGGGAAAATACAAGTTGGTGATCAGCACTGTAGGTCTGCGTGGCGGCATCACCGAGGCTGAAGCTGATGTTATCCAACCCATGCGCTCGTTTTTGCGCCTGCGCTAACATGGGCTCGGACACATCCACACCCCACACAGCAGCACCACTGGCCTGCAACGCCAGGGAAGTCGTGCCACAACCACAGCCCACATCCAGTACACGCTCGCCAGGCTGTGCCGCTGCCTGCCGCAGCGCTTCAGCAGACAACGGATGCAGCGTGGCATCCAGGCGCTCCTGATCCTCGACCCAGGTCGCCCCTGCCTCGCCGTTCCAGAATTCAATCTGTGCCTCATTGTCACCAGACACTTGCTCACTCACGTTGTCATTTCCTCCATTTGTCGTTTAAACCAATCCAGATAGGTGCC
>JBCCUW010000182.1:0-7932 GCA_039196385.1 Pseudomonadota bacterium | reverse complement strand
GCCTCAGCCAGATGGGCGGGACGGCCTTGTTCCTCGGTGCCACCGACAGTCAGCTTGGCCGTGGTGAGCCGATTGCAGATTTTGCCAGGGTCGTCTCCGAAATGGTCGATATGGTCATGATCCGCACGGCCAGCCAAGAAAACATTGAAGAGTTGGCGCGTCATGCGTCGATTCCAGTAATCAATGCGATGAGCAGTATCCTCCATCCGTGCCAGCTGCTGGCCGATATCCAGACGTTCGAAGAAATGCGCGGCTCCATTAAGGGGGCAAACGTCGCCTTTGTCGGTGACGGTTACAATATGTGTCACTCTTACATCAACGCATCCCGGCAATGGGGCTTCAATCTCAAAATTGCCTGCCCCGAGGGTTATCATCCCGATGCGCAAATTCTTGCCAGCGCCAACAGCGCCCAAATGGTGGAAACCGCAGAAGACGCCGTAAGAGACGCCGACCTGGTCATCACAGACGTGTGGTCATCTATGGGTCACGAGGGCCAGGAGGACGCTCGCAAGGCTTCTTTCGCACCTTACCAGGTTAACGAAGCGCTGCTGGATCAGGCCAGCAGAGAGGTGCTGTTTATGCACTGCCTGCCTGCACATCGCGGTGAGGAGATCAGTGAGACTTTATTTGATGATTCCCGCAGTGTGGTCTGGCACGAAGCAGGCAATCGCCTGCACAGTCAAAAAGCGCTGATGGAATTTGTGCTATTGGGTCAGGTGGACTGACTCAAACACGCAGCTCGTCTAACAGGCCCGGGCGTGATATTTCATAACCCTGCGCGTAATCCACACCGATTTCCTCAAGGTTCTTAAGGATCTCACCGTCCTCTACATACTCGGCAATGGTTTTCTTACCCATGTAGTGACCAATTTCGTTAATGGAACGGACCACGGCAAAGTCAGCCGGATTGTTAGTGATATCTTTGACGAATACCCCATCAATCTTCACGAAGTCCACAGGCAGGTTGCGCAGATAAGAATACGAAGACAGGCCGGTGCCAAAATCATCGAGTGAAAAGGTACAACCGATGATGCGCATCCGATTCATGAAATCGATGGCGTTATCCAGATTGGCGATGGCGGCTGTTTCGGTAATCTCAAAGGTCACCTTACCCGTAGGCGCTTGGGTTTCACCAAACTGCTCCAGCACAAAATCAGGGAAGGTGGTGTCGTTCACCGAATGCCCGGATACGTTGATGGCAAAACCGCCAAAGTTGTCCAGCATATTGCGGTTCTTCGACATCCAGCTGAGCACGTTGCGGATCACCCAGCGATCGATGGTGGTCATACGATTGTAGGTTTCCGCCGCATTAATCAATTCGGTGGGGGCCACAATATCCCCCAACTCATCCATCATGGTGAGTAGAATTTCATAGTGCACGTCTTCCGGGCCATGACCATTGCCAATGGGCAGGATCTTCTGGCAATTGAGAATCAGCCGGTCGTCTTCCAACGCCTGATCCAGCTGGGTTACCCACTCCATGGCGCCGTGGCGCTCAATCATGTGCTTATCACCCAGCTCGTATTCCTGCAGGCGGTTGCGGCCGGCATCTTTAGCGGAGAAGCAGGCTTCATCAGCATGCTGCATCACCGCGTCAACACTTTCGGTACTTTGATCGACAAACACCAAGCCCATACTGGCGGTAAAGTTGTAGTTGCGGCCTTCCCATTCGAACCGCAGGTTGCGAATACTCTCCAGCACCTGCGCAGCGGTATCCCGTGCTTCCACACTTTCCACTTCTTCCAGCAGAATGCCAAACTCGTCACCACCCAGGCGGGCAATAGTCTGATTGTCTTTTGAGAAACTCTCGGTCAGCTTTTCACCAACGAGACGCAACAACTCATCACCGGCACGATGGCCGCTGGTGTTGTTGACAATCTTGAACTGGTCCAGATCCACATACAGCAATGCGTGCTGGCTGCCTTTGGATTTTGCCCGCTGCAGTGCCTGTTCCACAGCACGTTCGAATTCGCGCCGGTTCACAAGCTGCGTGAGATCATCATGACTGGCCTGGAATGCCAGTTGGTTGTGCATATTCTCGAGCATGCGCTGGGACGCCCGCTCCATAAGCGGCAGATCGTAGTCGTCAAGCAATGTGATATGACCCTCATACAGGTCGTTGGTCATTTCCTTGAGATTGCGCTCGAGGGTTTTCACCCCCTTGCGGTTGACCAGTACAAACGAAGACGACTCATCTCCGACAAAGGCCACCGAGAGAATCATGGGGCGACCCTCACGATCTGAAGCAGCCAGCCACTCACCTACCTGGATGCGCCGGGCACGCTCTACGGCTCGGTTCCAGTTGTCGCGTACACTTTCGTCTCCGCTTTCGATCTGCGGATCGACGTCCGGCAACACATCGGTGAGGCCCATGACATCTTCAATGGCCGTGTCAGCGACGGACACTTTATTCACCGGGGCTTTCTTGCCCGTTGTATCCCCCACAAGAGCGCTGGACATACGCATGATCAAAGGCGTGCGCTTACTGGGGTCAAAAGAAATACTGTTCAGCCCGTCAACCACGCGACGCAGCAGTTTCTCCGGTTCCACATAGTTTTCTGAACCGGGTTGCACCTCGCCGCTCAACTGCTCCTGCAGCTGCTCAACAATGGCGACCTGATCGCGCCACTCGTGACTGTCTGGACCATGCCGCAAATGTGTATGCACCAGCAGGTTACGCCAACCCGGATTGAGCAATTCCAAGACCAGTTCAGGCACGTCCTGCTCGCCGATGATGTCACGCACTTCATTCACCACCGCGCGGCGCGCGCGAGCCAGTTTCTGCTGACCTTCGCTGGCCCGGACTGTGCGCTCGACATTGCCGCGATACGTGCGCGATTGACGATCAATTAACGGATGCAGTTCATCAACCACTTCCGAGAAGACTTGGGGGTTGGCGTCGTAGTCTTTAACAACCCGCTGCAGTAACTCGTCTACGCGGCGACCCACCTCGCGGTCGATGCCAACCCGGGTATCGTTGGTATTTCCCAATCTGGCCAGCTGGTTGAGCATCTGTACTGCACTGTGGGGATTGTCCGGATCGCTGTCGAGAAAGCCGGGGTCCTGTGCAGCCACTTTGTTCAAGGTGACTTCCAGGCGCTGAACCCATTCGCGCACGCCATCGGTTATCAGACGATCGCTGGCCAGGGAGCTGACCAGACCTTCCATCACTTCCAAGGTGTCGTAGTCCTCAGCGGTGAGGCCTTTGCCGTCGCCAAACTGATTACGCAACACCTCCAGCAGCCGCGGCCGCAGCCGGGTGTCGGACAATGGTGCATCACCGAGCTCCGCCTGAATCACTCCAAGGGCACTGAGAATATCTTGTGGACGGAATATTTCTTCCGCTCTGGCATCTTCCGGAGCCAGACCCTGGGCGCGCGGTTTGCCCATAATTTCCTGGGTACGACGGTTCAGATCCAGAATCGACCGCGCGGTCTGGTGCGCCGGCCCTGCAGCGCCTCCCGCAGGCGCAAACGGGTTGACATCCGCCCGTCCGCCAGCCACGCCGTCAGCCGCCATGACCACATCGCGCACAGCCTGATCCATTTCCTGGTATTCCTGCGGCGCTACCTCAACACCCGCACGGTTGCGAATGGTATATCGAGGCTGCATGGACTCCCGCAGCTCTTCCAGCGACGGGAACAGACCGCTGTCTTCAAACAATTTACCCAGAGCAACATATAGATTCTGCAGCACTTTGTGGCACTCGGTCTCGAACAGAGCAAAAACCTCTTTGCGCATGTCCGCACGAAACCCCAGCACTTTCTGAGCGTCATCAAACGACCAATAGATGGCCGACGGGCCGACCGGGAGAACATCCTTATGACCCCAGGGTTTGGCCAGCATGCCCATCTGTGCCCGCATATCCAGCAGGTTGTCTTTAAACCGGTTTTCCGCCTTGGAAATGACCTCAGCCACCAGCAGCCATTCTTCAAACTGCTCAGTATCCACCAGCTCAAGTTTGCCGGAATTGCCCGATTCGCGTTTGCGCCGACGTTCCAGCACCGCCTCCAGGTCGGAAATTTTATCCACCTGCTGCACGACGCCGCCAACAAATTCACTCTGGAACTCGTCCTGTTTTTTCTCCAGGCCATCCAGGGCTTCAAAGTAGCGGGTCTGTACCGCGTTGGTACCCGCGTCTCGGGCTTTGATCAGCATGTCTGCCGTAGCTGACTTGATAAAGGCCGCCGCCATGCGCGAAGTTGCCCGCTGTGTCACTGTACGCACACGTTGGAGCAGTCGATCAGCAGCTTCCCGGGAAATTTTGGCGTCCCGTAATGTGTCATTGCCAGACGTTTTTGCGCCCGCGACTGGCGTAATGCCGTCGGGACCCACCTTGGCCACATCCGCCAGATCATCTATATCCGGCTCAGGCAGTACCTCCGGCACCGCCGTACCCGCGGCCACTGCAAAATCTACCAGTGTTTTGAAAGCCTGCGTATCCAGGCCGCTGGCAAAACAGACTCCAAGTCCATTGCCGCTGTCGAGCACCCGGGCGATTTTCGCCTGGGTACGGAAGTGCTCCTGTCCCTTGGGTGTGGCAACAGAAAAATGCAGTGCTACCGTGTCACCGGACTTGGGGTTCGCACCAGTCGCTTCCAGCGAACGGGAACCACTGCCGCCGGTTAGCAACATGCCTTCTTCACAGAAATCTCCGATGGAACACAACCAGGAGCGGCCCTGAGGGGGGTGGACCAGGGCCGAAAGCTGAATGGGTTGCCTGGAATATTTACGGCGGTTCAACGTGGTGTCATCCAATTACACTATTAAGCTGCTATCTATAGCTTTCTTTGTTTAGCTTTCTCTTTAGCTTCTACGTCTAGCTTTTACGTTTATCTTTCTCGGGCTCTTGCTACCCGCAGTCTTAGACCATACCCGATTATCACAGCAGCGGAAACACGCGCACATCGCAGAATGCCGAGGACACGTTCAGGCAATAGTAATTCGTGTGAACCAGCGCACAGCGCAAGCGTTCAGGAGGCCACAACTACCTTGTCACGACCACCCGCCTTGGCCGCATACAAGGCCTCATCAGCGCGCTTGAGCACAGCGTCAACGGTTTCTTCAGGACGATAACTGGTCACGCCGACAGAAACGCTGACCGACAACTGACCTTCAGCATGGGGCAGGCTGAGCTGCTTGGTGCGCCGAGCCAGACGTTGAACCACCGCATCTGCCGAACGTTTGTCTGCGCCAACCAGTACCAGAAGAAATTCTTCACCGCCGATACGCGCAACAAAATCAACGTTACGCACCGTTTTGGCAGCCATGCGCGCAAACTTCTGCAGCACCATGTCGCCGGTAGAGTGCCCGTAAGCGTCGTTGATGGCCTTAAAATGATCCAGATCGCAATAGCACACCGTGAACGGCTGCTGACCGCGGTCCGCCAGTGCCTTCTGGCGCGCCAGCACCTCGAGTATGTAGCGGCGGTTGTGGACGCCGGTCAGCTCATCCTGAAGCGCCAGCGTTTGCATGCGCTCCATCACTTCGCGCAAATGTTGGTTGCGCAGATGCAGTTGCTCACGCACGCGTAACATCTCCCAGGAAACAAATAGCCCACCCGCGAGAATAAGTGCGAATGCCAAGAAGTACATAAACTCAAGCTGCGGGTCGACACCAACCAGTTGCAATTGCAACCCACACACGGCGTAAGCCATCCAGATGAGCACCGCCAGCAGGTTGACCTGCAATCGCGACAGGTACAACGCGCCATAGAGAATACTGAACAGCGGCGCGACCAGCAGCAGCATACGCACGGGATGCGGCACCAGCATGGCCAGCGCAATTGCGCCGACCCCGGACCACAATGCCCGGGCCCAGGCCAACAGATCCTGATGCCAGCGGCGCAGCCATTGGGGCCAGATCACCAACACCACCATGCCTGCGCTCCAGCACGCCAGCAGCAGGTAGTATGCATGGGCCTTGGCCGCCACCATGCCTTGCTGCATCAGCCCCCAGAGGAAAATGACATAAACCGCCGTACCACACAGAACGGCAACAGGACGCAGCAAAGCCTGCACCTGGGTTGGGGCTTGAGTCTGTTCTACTTGACTGTTCACCCGGCTATGTTAAGAAATTGCTACATCAAACGATGTAGGCAGGTGACCACAAACTGTAAGGACACCTTACTACTTGTGTAAGAAAGTGTATTTTCTGCCTGCTATTAGACGTTGCGCCGGTCTGTGGACAGGTTTCCAGCGCGCGCAGAGCAGCATTCTGCGCGCTGCGCGGCCTATGCGTCCACCTGGGTTCCAGTGAGCGTCATCGCTACGGCTTGCGCATAACCGGCAAGCAGCTGTTGACGACGTTCTACAGACATATCCGGGTCAAACTGTTGTTCCAGCGACCAGGCCTCGCTGGCATGACTCAGATCGGTAAACAAACCCTGCCCCAGCCCCGCCAGCACCGCAGCCCCCAGCGCGGTAGTTTCGGTGTCCACCGGGCGCTGCACAGGCACGTCGAGCAGGTCCGCGAGAAACTGGCACAAAGCACTATTCACCACCATGCCACCATCCACGCGCAGGCTCGCAACTTGCGCGCCGTCGTGATTCATTGCCTGGACCAGCTCCTGAGTCTGGAACACCACGCCCTGCAGGAAGGCAGTAATCAACTGGTCACGGCTGGTATCTAATGTCAGGCCGGTGACCAACCCACGGGCATGGGGTTGCCAATACGGTGCACCCAGGCCCGTGAATGCCGGCACCACATAAACACCGCTGCTGTCGCCAGCACAGCGCGCAAACGCCAGCTCCGTATCCTCCGCGGAGTCAATCAAGCCAAGCTGGTCGCGTAACCATTTAATGGCGACACCCGCGACAAAAATGCTGCCCTCGAGGGCGTAACTGACTTCACCATTGAGGCGATAAGCTACCGTGGTCAGCAGCTGATGTGCGGAAGCCACGGGTTCCGCGCCGGTATGGGTCATCAGAAAACAACCCGTGCCGTAGGTGCACTTGGTCATGCCGCGCGCAAAACAACCCTGGCCGATCAGTGCCGACTGTTGATCTCCCGCAACGCCAGTAATGGGTATCTCCGCGCCAAACCACTCAGCATCCGCGGTGGCAAAAAAGCCCGCACTGTCCTGCACCTCGGGTAACACAGCAGCCGGGATATCCAGCAGCTGCAGCAATGCGGGGCAATAGTCCTGTTGATGAATATCGAACAGCTGGGTGCGACTGACGTTGGAAGGTTCAGTGACATGCCGCGCCCCCTTGCTGAGGCGCCAGATGAGAAAGGTATCCACCGTGCCGAAACACAGTTCGCCTGCAGCAGCCCGCTGGCGGGCGTTCGGCACATTGTCCAGTAACCAGGCCAGCTTCGTACCGGAAAAGTAAGGGTCAATCACCAGACCCGTAGTCGCGCTGATATAGTCACCCGCTGGTTGACCCTCAAGCGCTGCGGCGCGCAAAGCTTCACAGCGGTCCGCCGTGCGTCGGTCCTGCCAGACGATGGCGTTATAAAGGCAATCACCGCTGTCGCGTTCCCAAAGCAACGTCGTTTCGCGTTGATTGGTGATGCCGATGCAGGCCACCTCAGAGCCATGTATGCCCGCTGCGGCAAGCGCATCCCGCCCCGCGCGTAAAGTGGTCTGCCAAAGGACTTCCGGATCCTGCTCCACCCAACCGTCCTGTGGAAACTGCATGCCGAATTCATGCTGGGCGACGCTGGCGATAGTACCGTCCAGGTGATACACAATGGCTCGGCTGCTGGAGGTGCCCTGGTCGAGGGCCATGATAAAACGGGATGTCTGCACCGGTTGAAATCCTTCTGTGAACAGTCTGCGTTTGCGCAATGCGGGCTAATCCTCGCCCGAGCGGGGGGTAAGCACAAGCACCGCCTGCGGCAAACTGAGGTTACTCACAGACTTGCACGTTATTTACACAGGTTATCCACAGACTAATCCTTGTATTACACGCAATATCCCATTATCTT
>JBCCUW010000181.1:0-7985 GCA_039196385.1 Pseudomonadota bacterium | reverse complement strand
GATGAGCCACGGTGACAAGGTCACTCAGGTGCCGGATGACTTTGTTGTCACGGCCAGCACCAGCAGTGCGCCTATTGCGGCGATGGAGCACGTCAGCAAGCCCATTTATGGTGTGCAATTTCATCCGGAAGTCACCCACACACAGCAGGGAAGTGACATGCTGGCCCGCTTTGCCCGCGTGATCTGTGCGTGTGATGGGACTTGGACTGCGGCAAATATCGTCGAGGATGTCATTACCCAGGTGCGTGACCAGGTAGGTGAAGATGAGGTTCTGCTGGGCTTATCCGGTGGGGTCGATTCTTCTGTCGTTGCCGCGCTGTTGTCCCGCGCCATCGGTCCGCAGCTGACCTGTATTTTTGTCGACAATGGTCTGTTGCGAAAAGGTGAGCGGGATGAAGTGGAACAGGCGTTTTCAGTGGAAGCCGGTATAGGTAATACCTTGCCGTTGAATATTGTGACGGTTCCGGCAGAAGACGAGTTTCTGACCAAACTGGACGGCGTAGAAGACCCGGAAGCTAAACGCAAAGTCATCGGCGCCACCTTTATCGATGTATTTGAGCGTGAAGCAAAGAAAGTGTCAGCGGATCACTCTGCGCCCATAAAATGGCTAGCCCAGGGCACAATTTACCCAGATGTGATTGAGTCAGCGGCGTCTAAATACGGCAAAGCCCATGTCATCAAATCACATCACAACGTCGGCGGCCTGCCGGAACGTATGCAGATGGGATTGGTGGAGCCGCTACGCGAGATGTTCAAGGATGAGGTCAGACAAATTGGCCTGCATCTGGGCTTGCCTGCCTCTTTAGTGTTTCGTCACCCGTTTCCCGGACCGGGCCTTGGGGTGCGTATCCTGGGTCCAGTGGTGAAACGTTATGCTGACGTGCTGCGTGAAGCGGACGCGATCTTTCTGCAGGAGCTGCGTGCGGCTGATTTGTACGACCAGGTCAGCCAGGCATTTGCGGTTTACCTGCCGGTCAATTCGGTGGGCGTTGTGGGTGACGCTCGACGTTACGAACATGTCATTGCGCTGCGTGCGGTGGAAACCGTCGACTTTATGACCGCGCGCAGTGCGCGTCTGCCTTACGACTTTATTGAGCGCGTGTCGAATCGCATCATCAATGAAATTGAGGCAGTGTCCCGGGTCGTCTATGACATCTCCAGCAAACCGCCAGCCACGATCGAATGGGAATAGTGATAAGCAGAACTCTATCTTTTGTCGAACGTATCGCAGCTTATTTACTTGGAAAGGGTTGGGGAAGTGCCACCGTTGAAAAAGAGTTTGCATCTGCAATAAGTCTGCTGGAAAGGGAGCGGGCAGATCTTTGTATTGATATTGGTGGTAACAAAGGAACCTACGCAGAGCAAATTGTTAAGCGGTTTTCCGAATGTAAAGTTGTGGTATTTGAGCCAGCTGCAAGCAACGTTAAGACGCTTAAAAAGAAATTTGCTGATTATCCATGCGTCACGATTGAGCAAGCAGCTGTATCTAACGAAGATGGCAATGCAACTTTATATAGTGATCAAGACGGCTCTGGACTTGCTTCGTTGACAAAACGCCGTTTGGATCATTTTGGGATTGCTTTTGAATATACCGAAAGCATCCAAACACTCAGGTTCGAAGCGTATTGGAAAACCAAACTCGACTCGCAGCACATTGATGTATGCAAAATCGATATTGAAGGGCATGAGCTTGACGCATTGGCAGGATTTGGAGAAGCCATAAAGCACGTATCGGTGATTCAATTTGAGTTCGGTGGCTGCAATATCGACACGCGTACTTTCTTTCAGGATTTTTGGTATTTCTTCCAAGAGAATGAATTTGATTTATACAGGATTAGTCCGTTGGGATTGATACATATGCCAAGGTATCGTGAGTTAGATGAGTTTTTCAGCACAACCAACTATCTTGCAAAACGCAGGCAATAGTGACGTTTGCCGGTAAAACTGTCAGCACTATCAAGTGGGGGTAATTCACATCCATGTCCACCGCGGTTTGCGCTGCAGATGATGTTAATTTCATGCAGAAGGCGTTGCAGCTTGCGCACCACGCGGCAGCAGCGGGCGAAGTGCCCGTGGGTGCTGTGCTTGTCGTCGATGGTAAGGTTGTTGGACAGGGCTACAATCAACCGATCAGTGCTAACGACCCCACGGCCCACGCAGAAGTGGTGGCTTTACGGGATGCCGCTTTGCACCTGCAGAACTACCGTTTACCTGGTTCCACGCTGTACGTGACTGTAGAGCCATGCATGATGTGCGCCGGAGCGCTGGTGCATGCGCGCGTCAGCCGACTGGTATTTGGCGCTACCGAAGCGAAAGCGGGTGCGGTGCATAGCCATCCGCTCCTGGCCAGCGCTTGGTTGAATCACCAGCCCCAAATTACCGGCGGTGTCCTGGCCGAAGAGTGCGGTGCACTCATGAGTACTTTTTTTGCCCAGCGACGTGCCGGTGGGTAGGTCGAGGCTACATTGCTTGATCACATTGTTGGAGGATATCTGAACATCATGTCGACCCCGTCGGTGGTGGCTGCCACCCAGCCGCTAGAGTCAGTGATCACTATACCGGGCAATGCTGCCCTAAGTGTGTTTGCGTTGCGCAAGCTGCAACGTCACGTACCGCAAATCTGTTATGCCGAGTACGTGCACGTGCTGGCGCTGCGTGAAGCATTAACAGATATCGAACTGGCCAACGTCAACGCGCTGCTGGACTATGGCCCGCAGCAAGACCTGCCGCTCGCCCAGGGGGAAGTGCTGTGCACGGTATTGCCCAGGCCAGGGACTATTTCACCGTGGTCGAGCAAAGCTACGGATATTTTTGCAATCTGTGGTTTGAGCAAGGTCGTGCGCGTGGAGCGCGGGGTGCGCTGGTTTGTCACTGACCGGAGCGGGTCTCTTGATCCCGAACCGCTGTATGACCGCATGACCCAAGCCTGTTTTACTGATCCTGCCTATGCTGACGTGTTTGCGTCAAGTGAACCGGCCGAGTTGGTGCATGTTGCATTGTCGACTGAAGGTCGGTCCGCGCTGGAAGCGGCAGATGAGCGCCTCGGCCTGGCCTTATCCGCCGATGAGATTGACTACCTGCAGGCAGCCTACAATGAGTTGCAGCGCGATCCGACCGATGTGGAACTTATGATGTTTGCACAGGCAAACTCGGAGCACTGCCGGCACAAAATCTTTAACGCCAGTTGGACCATCGATGGGCAGTCTCGCGATGAGAGCCTGTTCGGCATGATCCGCAACACGTATACGCAGACTAATGGCCGTGGGATTCTCAGTGCATATAGTGACAATGCCGCCGTTATACAGGGTGCAACAGATCAGCGCCTCTGGGTTGACCCGAATTCGGGTAATTACCGAATGTTTAATGAGCCAGTGCACGTGCTGATGAAAGTGGAAACCCATAATCACCCCACTGCAATTGCACCGTTTCCCGGCGCGGCAACGGGCTCTGGTGGTGAAATTCGCGACGAAGGAGCAGTGGGCCGGGGTTCAAAACCGAAGGCAGGGCTCAGTGGTTTCACCACCTCGCATCTTAATATCCCGGATTTGGCCCAACCCTGGGAGCTGCAGACGGGCAAGCCTGCACACACCGCATCTGCACTTGAGATCATGCTCGACGGTCCTATTGGCGCCGCCAGTTTTAACAATGAATTTGGTCGCCCGGCCATCTCCGGTTACTTTCGCACTTTTGAAATCGAGCATGCGGGGCAGGTCCGCGGCTATCATAAGCCGGTCATGATAGCCGGTGGTGTTGGCACGGTGCGTGAAGAGCATATTGAGCACTGCTCTTTGACCCCCGGCACAGCACTGGTGGTATTGGGTGGCCCCGCCATGTTGATTGGCCTGGGCGGTGGCGCAGCCTCCAGCGTGGCCTCGGGAAGCAGCCACGCGGAATTGGATTTTGCCTCGGTCCAGCGTGGCAATCCGGAAATGGAGCGTCGTTGTCAGGAGGTCATTGATCACTGTTGTGCCCTGGGTGAGGACAACCCGATCCAACTGATTCACGATGTGGGTGCCGGGGGTATGTCTAACGCCTTACCCGAATTGGTCAGCGATGGTGGTGCGGGTGGTCGTTTTGAGCTGCGCCAGATCCCCAACGCAGACCCGGGCATGTCTCCTCTGGAAATCTGGTGTAACGAAGCCCAGGAACGTTATGTCATGGGTGTAGACGCAGCGCGGCTGCCGGTGTTTGAAGCGATCTGTCAACGCGAGCGCTGTCCTTATGCCGTGGTGGGAACCGCCACAGACAGCTCTGAACTTGAAGTGCAGGACAGCCACTTCGGCAACACGCCTGTTGCAATGCCACTCAACGTGTTGTTGGGCAAACCACCAAAAATGGAACGAAGCTTTGCGCGGCAGGCCCTGCCCCTGCAGGCTCTGCAAGCGCCCTGGAGACAGACCGGCCTGCCGTTCAGCGACAGTGTACAGCGTGTATTGCATTTCCCGGCAGTGGCTAGCAAACAGTTTCTAATCACCATAGGTGATCGCTCAATCACGGGCATGGTTGCCTGTCAGCCGATGATTGGACCCTGGCAGGTGCCGGTGGCGGACGCTGCGGTGACGATACGCAGTTATACCGGCTACCGGGGTGAAGCATTCGCCATGGGAGAGCGCAGTCCTCTGGCCCTGATCAATCCTGCAGCTTCAGCCCGTATGGCTGTGGCGGAAGCGCTCACGAACCTGATCAGCGCGGATGTTGATACGATTGACCGGGTGGTACTCTCTGCCAACTGGATGGCTGCAGCAGGCGCCAATGCTGAAGAGCAGAGTTTGTTTGATGCTGTGGCTGCGGTAGGGCAGGAGCTATGTCCGGCCCTCGGTATTGCCATTCCGGTGGGCAAAGACTCGCTCTCTATGCAGACTCGTTGGCAAGATGAACAGCAGCAATCTCAAGCGGTGATATCTCCGGTGACGCTGATCGCTTCCGCATTTGCACCGGTTGATGATGTACGTCTGACGCTCACACCGCAGTTAGCCGGGCGTCCTGACACCAGCCTGGTACTGCTGCATTTTGGACAACAACGCCTGGGGGGCAGTGCGTTAGCGCAAACCTTCAAAGAAATGGGCGATTGCGCACCCGATGTGGATGATCCGGCCCAGTTGAGAGCGCTGTTGGACTACCTGTTGGAACAAAAACGTCAGGGGCGTCTGTTGGCACAGCACGACCGCTCCGACGGTGGTCTGCTGGTCACTTTGTTAGAAATGGCTTTTGCCGCGCGTTGCGGTCTCGTCATCGAAGTGCCTGCCGGTGAAGATCCGTATGCCTGGTTGTTTAACGAAGAACTGGGTGTGGTTGTCCAGGTGGCTGATGCCGACCTCGATGCGTTTGTGGCTGAATCGCCTTGTCATGCGCAGGTCATCGCGCAACCTGATTTGCTGAGTGAGAAGGTTCAGATTCAGCAGGGTGATCAGCTGCTGTTCAGTGACAGCCGGGCGGGCTTGCAACAGGCGTGGGCCAGGACCAGTTATACCATGCAACGCCAGCGGGATAGTGAAGCGTGTGCGGACGAAGAGTTTGCCACCATTGCATTGACCCGTGAGCAGGATGCCGGGCTGTCAGCGCAACTCACTTTTGCTGCAAACGAAGACATTTGCGCGCCGTATCTGAACCGTGGGGTACGCCCGCAGATTGCCATATTGCGTGAGCAGGGGATCAACGGCCAGATGGAAATGGCCGCGGCATTCATGCGTGCCGGCTTTGACTGTGTTGATGTGCACATGAGCGATCTGGTATCCGGACGCCTTCATCTGCGCGATTTTCAGGCACTGGTGGCCTGTGGCGGTTTTTCTTACGGTGATGTGCTGGGTGGTGGCGGTGGCTGGGCAAAGAGTATTCTGTTTAATCCCCTTGTCCGGGATCAGTTTGCGGCGTTGTTAGAGAAGGGTTTGGTGCTGGGTGTCTGCAATGGTTGCCAGATGTTGGCACAGTTGGCAGACCTGATTCCCGGGGCCGATCACTGGCCTGTGTTTGTGCGCAATCGTTCTGAGCAGTTTGAAGGGCGCACGGTGATGGTGCGAATCAATGCGACCCGATCACCCTGGTTGACAGATATGCAAGGCAGTGTGCTGCCTGTTGCTGTTGCACACGGTGAGGGTCGGGCAGAGTTCCGTCGGGGTCGTCAGGTGACGTCGCTGGCTGATGCAGGGCAATTGGCGCTGCAGTATGTAGACAGTCAGCACGCAGTGACGCAGGTTTATCCTGCAAATCCCAACGGTGCGGTTGAGGGGCTGGCGGGGATTACCGCCGCTGATGGCCGGGTATTGGCCATGATGCCGCATCCGGAGCGGGTGTATCGTGCCTGTCAGAATGTCTGGCAGGATAGGACGTGGCACGAGGATGGACCCTGGCTGCGTATGTTCAGAAACGCAAGGCGGGCGCTGGATTAGATTTCAGCTGCGGCGCTTGATGTGTATTTCCCGCGAGCGTACCGGAAACTCTTCACTCTGCCGGTCAGCGAAGTAGAACTGCAGTGATTGGGCAATCACCGGAAAAGCCAGTTCATCCCAGGGTATCTCGTCTTCCTGAAACAGGCGGACATCCAGGCTCTCCTGGCCGCTGCTGAATTCAAGGTCGTTCAGCTCAGCACGGAAAAACATGTACGCCTGTGAGATGTGCGGCAGGCTGAAGACTGTATACAACTCCAGACCATTAACACGAGCATTGGCTTCTTCCAGGGTTTCTCTGGCAGCGCCTTCCGCAATGGACTCACCATTCTCGAGAAATCCGGCGGGCAGGGTCCAATAGCCTTTGCGCGGCTCAATGGCGCGTAAACATAAGAGCACTCGGTCCTGCCACACTGGGAGGCAACCAGCAATAATGCGTGGGTTCTGGTAGTGCACCATATCGCAATCGGAACACACAAAGCGTTCGCGATTGTCGTCCGGTGGAATACGCCAGGTGACACTGGCGCCACAATGGCTGCAGAAATTCATGCGGTCAGTGTATACCAGTCCGCGACGTAATTTCAGCCAGGGTCAGTTAACTCCGCTCGTTGTCTACAGGTGTATCTGCCTTACCCGGGAAGGGCAGAATGGCAGCAGTTTCCGTCTCCGCTTCGACCGTTGTTTTGCGCGGGGCGGTGCCCTTCATCGCGGAGGGTGTCTGAGCAGGTAGCGACGCGGCTGGAGATTGAGCTTCTTTTTCAAATGGCGTCACCATGGAACGGTGCAGTTCCGCCAGCGACTGGCACATCATCTCCGAAATGCGGATTGTCGCTTGCAGTGGCGAACGCGCACGTTCTCGTTCCATGTCCACGCGAAACTGCAGGCCGGCAAGGCGTTTGCGTCTTTGTTCGTCAGAGGCGCTGTCGATGATGTCTTCGGTCAGTTTTTTGCGCAAACGCTCCAACCTCTCGGGGTCGTTCCGCGCTAAATCTACCAGTACATCAAACGCTGGCAGTTTATGTTTCATTGGCAACTTCTACTAATGGTTCAAGTTGCACTATGCACGACAGCTGCAGGTGGACATAGGTGCAGCCTGTAATGAAATTGTGAGATGCCGGGTATGTAATGCTGATGTAACGGCTTTGCTGGTCTCGTTGCGCAAATCCTCGTATTCTGCAGCCGGAGCGAAGGTTTTTTTGTCAGGAGAATTGTTTTGTTATATGAGTTGGGCGGGCAACAGGTGCGAGCGGAGGGAGAGTACTGGGTCGCGGATAATGCTGCCGTAGTGGGAAATGTGCTGCTTAAAGATGGCGCCAGTGTCTGGTTTAACGCCGTATTGCGGGGCGACAACGAACGCATTACGGTGGGTGAGGGCGCCAACGTGCAGGACGGTGCGGTGCTGCATACGGATCCAGGCTTTCCCCTGAACATCGGCGCCCATGTCACGATTGGCCACAAGGTCATGCTGCATGGTTGTGAAATTGGTGAAGGTTCGCTGGTTGGCATTAACGCGGTGGTGCTCAACGGGGCAAAAATCGGCAAAAATTGCCTGATCGGCGCCAACGCTCTGATTACGGAAGGCAAAGAGATACCGGACAATTC
>JBCCUW010000180.1:0-8026 GCA_039196385.1 Pseudomonadota bacterium | reverse complement strand
CGCTAAAGCTCACGCGAAATATTAGACGCCCAGGTCTGCATACACGGGTGCGTGATCCGAGGCAGTCAAACCCTCCTGTTTTTTGCGAAAATCGCGGTCTATCACCACGTCGTTGACCTGCCCGGCTACTTCGGGTGTGGCGAGAATAAAGTCGATACGCAATCCCTGTTTGCGATGAAAAGCACCGCCGCGGTAATCCCACCAGGAAAAGGATTGTTCATCCGGATACTGTTGCCGGTAAACATCCGCCAGACCGGTTTCCATTAACTTGCTCAAGCGTTCGCGCTCTGCGTCGGTGTGAAAAACATCACCGTCGGCTTTATTGCCGCGCCAGCTGTCCAGAGGGGTCGGCACAATGTTGAAGTCGCCACAGATCACCCGGCGCGGATGAGCACCTTCGGACCAGTGATTGTGCAGGCTGTCGTACCAGCGCAGTTTATTCGGATAGTCTGCGTGGCTGGTGGACTTGCCGTTCGGACAATACACCGTGGTAAATTCCAGCTGATCGTCGATCGTGGCGGTAATCAGGCGCGCCCCCCAGTCGTCTTCGCCGGGCAGGCCGGACTGTTCAAGCTTGGCAGGCACATTGGTCAGTACCGCAACACCGTTCCAGCTTTTCTGTCCGTGCACCAGTGCTTCGTAACCCAGGTCGGCAAAAAATTCATGAGGAAACTCGGCGTCCGGGGTTTTCAGCTCCTGCAGGCCAACCACGTTCGGTTGGCGGGCTTGCAGCCACAGCTTGATAAACTCCAGGCGGGCGCGCAGGCCGTTCACGTTCCAAGTTGCAATGCGCATCTTGTTTCAACTCCACAGCTGATCCATAAACTTGCCACTCTACCGTTATCGCAGGTGAACTGGCCAGTCTTCAGGCGCAGTCGGATGGGCGATCCGCAAGAGAAAACATCTTCGGCGGGCCTGGACCGTTGCGTTGATGAGCAACAAGGCGTGGGTAAAAAAAACCGCCGGGGTGGGGCCACCCCGGCGGTGTCGCATGAACACTGCAGCTCGCGGGCCAGCGCATTATTGTGGCTGACCGCGGCCTGGATGAGTGTTCTCAGGGTTGGAACTTGCTGCTTTGTTTGCCGCTGCGTGAGAGGACGTTGATGAAGTTCAAATCCGCATCTTCAACGCAGGTTTCAACTCGGTATCCACGCGAGAAGCTAACCGGGCCTTTCTGACAAACCGGCGGTACTACATTGGTCAGATCAAATTCCCACACTGCGTCGCCCTGACAGGTATGCGGTGTTTCGCCGGCACATTCAAAGTCCAACATGCCATCTTCATCGCGGTCGCGGTCGATGTCGACGCTGTCGGGATGCTGGACCGCGATCACAAATTTGTAGGGCACCGACGGGTTAAAGATCATGCCCGTGGACTCTGCGCCATCAACCTGCAGGCTCATGAAGTGGTCCAGGGACTCAGCAACGCCATCGTTGTTCACGTCCCGCGCGAACCAGATGTCGCCGCCAACGTCATCGCCATTGGGCTTATCTTCGATAATATAGACATTGCCCAGAGCATCGATGGCCAGATTGTCCGGGGATGCCAGGGTGCCAGTTGTGGGATCAAAGCCGACGTTTTTCGGGGTAACGCCCTCCTTGGCAAACTGTCTGACCATGGCTTTGTCTCCACCGAGTATCTCGATAGAAATCACTGCCGCTTCGGATGTGGTTGTGATGTAGACCACTTCGTTGCCATTGCGCAGCGCGCTCACGGTAGCGTCTTCCGGGCGGCCGTAAGGCGTACCGTTAACGGCGTCTGCTGACACCCGTCCCGGACGATCGCTATCAGTTTCGCTGTTGTCATAAGGGTTGGTGATGCCTGCGATGGGCTCGCCTGCTGGACCGGTAATCGGTACCCAGGTAGCAGGTCCGTAGCGTGTGTCTCCATCCACCCCTTCCTGGTCCCAGTTCTGCGTAGGATCGCCAGCATAGCCGTCGACAACCAGCACAAAGGTCTGGCCGCCGCCGACGTAGTCATTGTCGTTTGCCAGCACCATCTTATAGATTGAGCCGGAGTTGTTTTCGTCGATGAAGTAAATCACCTTCTCCGGGTATTTCACGCTCCACACGATGCCTTCATGGGACACTCGAGGGATGCTGGTCAGTACGCGCCAGTCGGTACCTTCCTCCAGGCTCGCACCACCAGCAGTTGGATCAGTCGGCGGTTCAGCCATAGGCTCCATGACTTCTATCACGCGGCCCTGGCCTGACCACTCTTCTGCCAGAATGACGGTACCGTTCGGGGTAAAACGAGCCGGGTCGAAAGCGCCGAAATCATACTGCCAGGTTTCGCCGTTGGGCATTGAACGGTCGCCCGTCTGGTTACCGGCAAACAGAAGGTGGCTCACACCCGCTTCTGCGTCATAGCGCGTCACACCCGCACCCACAGGGGTTTCGTGCGGAATGAAGATATAGCGGCCGGTAGGGTCGTAGGCGAGCATGTCGAACATGGTCGATACGTTACCCGCGGGAACCCGCTGAATGGATTGGTTTACATCCGCTTCCACGGCGGCCATGTTCACCAGGTTGGTGCTGGTGATACCGGCAGGAACCTGCCAGGGTGAGTTCAACTCGTTCACATGGTTGGGTGAAGCGACGGCTGACGATTGGGTCAGTGGGGTGAAAAAGGGTTCTGAGCCGGCGTAGGCGCTGGTGGTTAGCTGGGCCATAGCGATGGCCAGCGCACCTGCCGCTGCTCGTTTTGCGGTGCGATTCATAGTGTCTCCTAAGGCGCCCTGGTGGGGCGTATCGATTGGGTTAGTGCGGTTTCTGTTTGTTGTTTTTGTCAGAAACTTGCCGGGTTATGTTTACAACGCAATATGAAGGATCGATAACAGTTGTGTTGTGCTTGTATGAAATTGCGCCGCGGCGGCAATGAGAAAAACGCCCGCGTGGCAGGCTTCAAGGCGGTTCGTGTCACAGGGATATGACACTTTGTCACCTAAAGTACACTGGCTTGTTATGTTTAGGGCAGGCGGCGCAGATTGTTACCGTACGCCACAAAACGTGGAGAAAGGTCGAGAGATGTGCCGGGTCAACGCCCGGCAGGTGCAGGCGGCAGTTCGGTCGCAGTGACCGCGTCTGCAGCGGGTAGCTGGTGCCAATCCAGCCGAATGTCCCAGGGAAAGAACAGCTTGGCGGGCAGGGTGGCCGCGGTATCGTTGTCCAGAAATCTGTGCACATTCACCGGCGGGGTGACGGTGGCGTCGCGGCCGTAAAGAAAATCCTGTTCTGCCACGATAGTGCGATACGCTTTGTTAAGTTCCAGAGCCCTTTCCGCAGTGGGAGTGATCAGCTCGTATACGTCTGCAGCAGCGTTCACTTTGTCGACGTTTACTTGCCCCTTGGCAGGTCCTTGGGTTACAAACCACTTTGCGTACATCTCCGGGTTGCTGCGAAATTCGCCGCCACCGCCGACCCGTTGCAGATAAGTGCTGATCTCCCCTTCACTTTCGCCCATATTCGGTGCGTCAGGCATGCCCGCCAGGTTGATGTACTGCCAGCCCGCCTGGCCGTCGACTTTGCGGGGGAAAGCAAAAGTTTTGTCGATGGTAGCACCCAGGGCACTATGACAACCCATGCAGAACAGGTTCTCCTCGTAGGTCAGGGTGCGCAGCTGACCGTTCACACCTTCGATGAAACCCTGCACGGCCCAACCGTAGCCGTTGTCGATGCCGTGGTCACCGACCAGGGTATAGCGTGGCAACTGGCCCATATCCTTGGCGTAGTTTTCCAGCTGATACTCACGCTGGTACACGGCCTTGGAGTAATCCATCCACTTGCGCATATAACGCACTTCCTTCATGCGCTTGGATGGCCCTATGCGACCCTCATTGTCGATATCAAGATAGCGCACGGTGTGCAGAAACTCGGTGCCCTGGGGATACAGATAAGGGTCAATAAAGCGCCCCTGAGCAGCCCCAACCCAATGGTCCAGACGGCTCACGTGCGTCACCGTGGCGAGTTGGCCGTCATCGTTCAGGTCTACGCCGACTTGCGTTTCGTCAATAGGCAGACTGCTGATGGCGTCCAGACCTTTGACCTTAGCTTCCAGAATGGCCAGGTTGGCGACATAGATGTCTTTCACATACTGACCCTTAGCGTTGGTGCGGAAGGGTTTGTCCAGGCGAATCATCACATCGTCCGTCGACCCGTTGGTGGGCCAGAAAGTACTGGGCAGCGGTTTGTAGTTGAACGCGACCCAATGGCTACCGTCCAGGGCAAACCCCTGCTGGTCAAAAGCCTCAGCAGCCAGGTGTAGGTTAGCCAGGTCCGGAATCCAACCGCGAAATCCCTCTGCCTTCAGGCTGGGTGCCAGCGCGCTGTAGTTATCGGTATCGACCCACCGCATGATGTCCGCGTCGGAAATGGCTGCAACCGCTGCACTGCGATCTTCGAACAGATTCTGCCAATGGTTGGTCATGCCCACGTCGCTGAAAGCGTACTCCAGCTGCAGACTGCCGTCGTTCATGGTGTTTTCCCGTCCCGGAACGTGATTCTGATGACAGACATAACAGGGATTAAAAGCCTGCTCGTGCTTCGTATAACACTGCGGGGGTATGGGCGCTTCATCGTTAAAGTTGGTGCGTTTGGGATGCAGCGAAGGCAGCACGTTGGTCACAACGTTCTCCTGCTGCTTTAACAATGACACAATTTTTTCATGATACTCGGGTGTGTCCTCTGTGGCTGCAGCGGGAGCATCAGCATGGGCAACAGCTGTTGTTTTCAAAGCGATTGCGGTAACGCCGGCGCCGATGCAAAGGATCGCCAGCCCAATCGTGAAAGGGATCGTGAATTGGACATGCACTTTCATGGTCTTACACCGAGTGGTCTGAAAACGCACGAAGCTAGCAGCCGAATGTGACGGCTTGGTGAAAGGTCCCAACACCCTGTGGGGAAAGGCGTAAACCCCAACGAAGCGTTGTCAGGTTGATTTAGGTCAGGCTTTGATTTGCAGAGACCAGCAGGCGTAAAGCTCGTCCAGGCCCAGACAGTGTTGTCGGGGTGTGTCGGTGAGCTGCAGATTCGGCAGGCTTTCCAGTAAGACCTGACTGGCTTTGATGACCGTGTCGCGGGTCAGCGCATACAGGGAGCGCGGCCGGTCTTCGGGTACCGCCGGGTGTATGGACGGTTTGCCCAGGCCAAAGGCAATACCACTGGCCAGCCCATCCGCGCGGTATTGGCCGCGGGGTTCGCGATGACAGATATCGCGGCGCTGGCGTTGGTAAACATCCGGGTCGGCAAAAACCCGGGGGTCGCGATTCGCCCCTGCGGCGGATACTTTCAGCAGCGCGCCTTCGGGTAGCAGGCGGCCAAAACGTTCAACCTCGTGGCGGGCAAACCGGTGCGCCGTAACGACCGGTGGCGCGTGGCGCAGGGTTTCCAGATACGCGACCTTCAACAGGCGCCGGTCCTGCCTGACTTCATCCAGAATCTGTGCCGTCGGTGCGGTGTCATCCGTGAGCAGGTGATGCCACAGATTGGCCAGGCCGCCGTGTAATGTTGCATGGTCGTGTTCCAACACGGTAGTCACCAGGTCGGCGGCGCTGCCGCCCAGTTCAGCCACCACCGAAATCAGGTCGGTGCCACCGCCGGCTTGACGTGTCTGCAGCAATGGCGCCAGCAGTTCCTCCATGGCCAGCGTTGCTGCCCAGCCTGCTTCGGTTCGCTGCGGCTGCCATTTGGCGCCGCGTTGCATTTGCCAGTGCAGATTAGCAAAGGGTTCAACCAGCGCATCTGGCAGATCAAGAATGCGTGCCTGTAACAATGGGTTGTATTGAGCTGCAAATGTCCTGGCCAGATCAGCACTGCCGGTTGCCTGAATCTGCGCCTGCAGCTGTTCAACCAGCTGCTCAGCTACCGGTGTGGCAAACTGGTCCATGCCTTCAGCACGGCAGACCTGCACCGCGAGCTGGTCGCTGAGATCACGGCCGTAGGCTTCCTGTTGGTAGTACCAGAGTTTACTGCGACTGGTGAAGTTGGCATCGTCGCTGAAAATGGAGGTAACGTCGTTGTAGCCGCTAACCCAGTAACAGTTGTTCACCCAATCGCGATAACACGGATAGTTGTCCCGCAGTATGCTCATCAGCGGAAACGGATCCGCAGCATAGTCAGCGCTGACCAGCTGCATCGGTTTGATCTTTTCGGTGGATTCGCCCACCCGTTCGCGCTGGTACACCTCGTAGGTGCGGTAACCCGGTGCCGCATCGTCCGGGCGGGTCTGGCGCTGAGGGATGGCGACGCCGTTTAAACCGCGTTGAGTGGCTTGCTCGGGAGTAGGCTTGCTCATGTCAGGTCGTAGTTAATCCATACATCGCGCACGGATTGCAAGCCGATCGGCCGCAAGCTCTCCCCATCGATGTCTTTGGGCATTCTGGCCATATCGATGCGTGGGTTGGGCATGCGGCTCAGTAGCACCCGCGAACCTTCTACCGCTTCCTGATGGGAAATCCACGCGCCCGGGCACAGGTGAGGACCCACACCGAAGGCCATGTGGGAGCAGCGCCCTTCTTTGTTGTAACCGCTGCGCAGCAGTTTGCCGCTGTACAGATCGTCGCGGAAGATATTGAATGTTTCCGGATCTTTGAAAATGCGCTCATCGTGATTGGCGGAAAAATCCACCATCTGCACCAGTGACCCAGCTGGAATCGTGACGCCATGCAGGGTTGTGCTAAAGGTGTTGTGACGTGGCTGCCCGCCGATGGGCGTCGAGTGACGCAGGGTTTCGTGAAAGACCTTGTCCCACAGCGCATCGTCGGCCTGTACGGCGGCAAACTGATCCGGGTGCTGCAACAGCAGATACCACATGTTCATGATGGCGCCACGAGTGGTTTCGCCACCGCCGCCGACAATGAGGGCAATGTTGGAGGTGATTTCTTCCGTAGACAGATAGTCACCGTCAACAATGGTTTCGCACAGTTTGGTAATGATGTCTTTGCTGGTCGGGTTACCTTCCTCGTCGTACAGGTACGACGGTTCTTTGCGGCGCACTTCGACAATACTCTCCACGTAGTCTTCCAGATGCTGACGCGCCTCCAGCCCCTGCTTGTGGGTTTCTGAGCCACCCAGCCCGGACATCATGGAGTTGTACCAGTAATAGAAATCCGAGCGCGCCTCGCTGGGAAAACCCAGCACCTCGCACACCACTCGAATAGGGAACTCGTTGGCAAACGCGAGGCCCAGTTCCACCGTGCGCGTGTTGCCCTGGTCGTCGATGAAGGCACTGGCAGTTTGCCACTGATCAATCATCTCGTTGGCCAACCGACGGATAGCCGGTACCCGGTTGGCCAGATTTTTGCCGACCAGATGCTGACCGTACAGGTTGCGCCTGCGGCGGTGCTCTACACCGGATAATTCCAGCTGGGTATTACCCAGCACACCGCTGGAACTGCCTTTGGGAATGGTGTTGAACCCTTCGTCGTCAAAATAGCAGTTGGTGATGTCCTCGTAGCGGGTCACATAGTAGGTGTTGTGCAGTTTGTCGAAGTACACCGGGTAGTGATCGCGCAGAATGCGATAATAAGGATAAGGATTGCGGGCAAATTCCAGAGTGTTGAAGATGCGCGGGTCGAATAAAGGCGTGCCGTTTGCGGCATGACCCATGTCATACGCTTCGCCTTCCGGCATCATGGGAAAGTCTTTGTGGGCCCCCTGGTCTTCTGCGGCCAGGTCATCTTGCAAACTCTGCAGAAAAAGCGGCTGTTCACTCATACTCACCTCCCTCTACAAGTGCGCTGCGCAACGACTAGTTAACTCTGTTGCGCCAGCGTTCGCAAGTGCCGGGCCGGGTATTCACTTGGCATCCGCAGTGGGATTAGTTAATTTGGTAGGGCAGTGGGGCGTTAACGGTGAGGGTGGAATGACCTATGTGATTACTGCGGCGTGTATTGATGTGCGCGACGAGTCGTGTATTGAGGTGTGCCCGGTAGACTGTATCTACGTGGATGAAGAAGACCGCATGTGTTTTGTGCACCCCACGGAATGTATCGATTGTGCCGCCTGCGAATCCGCCTGCCCGGTGGGCG
>JBCCUW010000179.1:0-8108 GCA_039196385.1 Pseudomonadota bacterium | reverse complement strand
TCATCTACTACGTGGGGCCGGTGGACCCGGTGCGAGATGAAGTGGTGGGCCCGGCGGGACCAACCACCGCCACGCGGATGGATAAGTTTACCCGGACCATGCTCGAGCAGACCGGCCTGGCCGGTATGATTGGCAAGGCTGAACGTGGCCCGGAAGCGATTGCCGCGATCAAAGACAACCAGGCCGCATCCATGATTGCGGTGGGCGGGGCAGCTTATCTGGTGGCAAAAGCCATCACCAAGTCCACCCTGCTGGCGTTCCCGGAACTGGGGATGGAGGCCATTTACGAGTTTGAAGTGAATGACATGCCGGTCACGGTGGGCGTTGATGCCCGGGGCGAGTCGGTGCACATTGAAGGGCCAAAAATCTGGTCAGCCAAAATTGCCGACAAAATTTCGGTGCTTGAGGCATAAGGGTTGAGGCCTAAGGGTTGAAGCTTAAGGCCGGAGTTTAAGAAGACCTGAAAAAAGCAGCCAAGGAGGCGCTTAAATGAACAGAAGACAATTTGTGCAAAAGGCTGGTGCTCTGACGCTGGCGGGCGCGCTGCCACTGTATTCGTGGGCGCAGGGTGCCGGGAAAGATAACGGGAAAGATAAAGAGTCGCCGTTGATTTATCTATCCACGATCAAATCAAACGGTGCGTTAAGTAAGTGTCAGGCTGAAGTGTGGTTTGTGCAGGACGGGGCAGATCAGTACGTGGTCACCGCGCGCGACGCGTGGCGCGCCCAGGCTGTACGTCAGGGTTTAACCCGCACCCAGGTATGGGTGGGTGACGTGGGCCAGTGGCAGAGCGCGGGTGGTGCATATCTTGAGCTGCCGTCACACTTTGCCACCGCCAGCTTCAGCACAGACGCGGCGGAACATACCCGTCTGCTGTCCATATTCGGGCAGAAGTACAGTGACGAATGGGGTAGCTGGGGACCGCGTTTCCGCAACGGTCTGGCCAGCGGTGAGCGCGTGATGTTGCGCTACCGTCCGGCGTGAAACCAGCTTTTAAGTCAAGGTTTTAAGCCAGGGTTAGTCCAGCGCGTCGAGAAACTTCTCAGCGTCCAGCGCGGCCATGCAGCCAAATCCCGCGCTGGTGATCGCCTGCCGGTAAATGTGATCCGCGACGTCACCGGCGGCAAATACACCCGGCACGCTGGTGGCGGTGGCATTGCCTTCGGTGCCGCTGTGAATGCGGATATAACCGTTGTGCATGTCCAACTGCCCTTCGAAAATTCCCGTGTTTGGGGTATGGCCGATGGCAATGAACACGCCGGTTAGGTCCAGGTTGGCTTCCTCGCCGGAATTAGCGGCCAGGCGTACCCCGGTCACACCGCTGTCGTCGCCCAACACTTCCGCCAACTGGTGGTTCCAGACCGGTTCGATATTGGCTTTTGCGTGGATGCGGTCCTGCAGAATTTTTTCTGCCCGCATCTCGTCCCGTCGATGTACCAGGAACACCTTATTGGTGATGTTGGCCAGATACAGCGCTTCTTCTGCTGCGGTGTTACCACCGCCGACCACGGCAACGTCCTGGCCGCGATAGAAGAATCCATCACAGGTGGCACAGGCACTGACTCCGCGGCCTTTGAATTTTTCTTCAGAATCCAGGCCCAGATATTTGGCCGAGGCGCCCGTGGCAATGATCAATGCATCACAGGTATAGCTGGCCTGGTCACCGTCCAGACGGAAGGGTGCACCCCCTTCAACAGCGGCGGTGTGGATGTGATCGTTGATAATCTGCGCGTCGAAGCGCTCCACATGCTCCGCCATCTGCATCATCAATTCCGGACCCTGCAGTTCAGCATGCCCACCAGGCCAGTTTTCCACTTCTGTGGTGGTGGTGAGCTGTCCGCCCACTTCGATGCCGGTAATCAGCGCGGGTTTTAAGTTGGCGCGAGCGGCGTACAGGGCGGCGGTGTAACCCGCCGGTCCGGACCCCAGCACAATGAGCCGGTGATGAATAGTGTCTGCCTGGTCTGCCATATTGCTCCCGTAATTGATGAAGTTGATTGACGCTTACGCAACGGCAGCGCCATTCTATTCAGTTCTGGCCGGGTGGCAACCGTCTGGCCGTGCCCGTCGGGCCTATTGGGAAAACTCCGGGCCTTCTGCGTTGGCAAACAACTCGTTCAATTTGTCGTCCGGTGTTTCCAGCAGCGTGTCCAGCCAGCCGTGGAAGCGTTGTCCGCCTTCTTCATTGCGGCCAAACAGCACGTGGTCTTTAAATCCGGTTTCCAGTGCTTTCTGTTGTTTCAGGCCCGTGGCGTAGTCTTCATTGCGCACCACGTGCTCCAGAAAGGCAAATTGCTCGGTAGCCTGCTCAGCCTGCTCTTCGGTGGGTTCAGATTCCATCATGTAGTTCTGTACCGTGATGGACTCACCCGGGGTGGCGCCGGGAAACAACTGCGACAACATCACACCGCGGCCGCCGCCGTCGAAACCAGCGATGGAGATGTGCGGGAAAATAGTCCACACGCCACTCAGCAGGTGGGGAGTGGGCCACTCACTTTCGTTTTTCTCTTCGTATTCCAGCAGCGACGGATCTGGGGATGCCACGCGCTGGTGTGGACCCCAGGCGTAGTACATGGACTTGTGCGGGAAGTTCGAGCCGAATGAATTTTTGTGCAGAATGGGCAGATGGTACAGATCCAGGTAACCATCGTAAGCGATTTTCCAGTTGGGTCCGGGGACGCTGCGCCGGGAAAACAGGTGCCAGTCGGCAAAGTTGAAATGCGCCAGCATATCGTCGTAACCGGACAGGAAGTTTTCGATGCTCAGGTCAGAGTCCGGGTTGGGGGTGACCCAAATCAACCCGGCGCGCTCCAGTACCGGTAACTTTTTCAGGCCGTAACAGGACTTGTCGATCTGGCCAAATTCCTTTTCTGAGAAAATGCCGATCAATTCACCCTGGTCGTTGTAAGACCAGGCGTGGTAAGGACAGGTAAAGCGGTGGGTGTTGCCATTGCCGGTTTCCATAATCTGAGCGCCGCGATGCGCGCAGATGTTCAGGTAAGCCTGAACTTCACCGTTTTTGTCCCGGCACACGATGATGGGTACACCGCCGGCTTCGCAGGCACGGTAGTCGCCCGGATTGGGGATTTCACAGGTCAGCGCCATCATCAGGGGAATGCGACGAAAAATCTGCTGCATTTCGGCCTGCCAGTGGGCTTCGTCGTAGTAGTGGCTGCTGGGAACCTCCAGCACGCTGTCTGCCTGAGCCACGGTGCCGTTGCGGGCGTGCTCCATGTTGTGTTTGGCCATGTTGATGAGTGCCTGGCGGCTCATATGCGTATCCCTCTTTAGTCACCTTTATCTGCGTGTTGATACTAGCAAATCGGCAGCTTTTAAACAGAGGACTTCGCTGCAGCGTCTGGCAGGATTTGTGCAATAATCGGGGCTTAATTTATAGGGAAAGTACTGGGGAAGTTAAATGGCGCGCATTAAATTCGGGGGTTTTATCGCCCCACATCATCCGATTGGTGAACATCCCACATTACAGCTGCAGCGCGATCTGGAGCTGGCGGAACATCTGGACCGGCTGGGCTACGATGAGTTCTGGTGCGGTGAGCACCATTCCACCGGCTGGGAGGTGATTGCCAGTCCAGAAATGTTCCTTGCGGCGGCGGGTGAACGGACCCACCGGATCATGTTGGGGACCGGGGTCATTTCGTTGCCTTACCACCACCCCTTTAACGTGGCCCAACGCCTGGTCCAACTGGATCACATGACCCGGGGCCGAGTGATCTTCGGCTCCGGTCCTGGTGCGCTGCCATCCGACGCCTACACCTTGGGCATTGACCCGATGGTGCAACGCGATCGACAGGACGAAGCCATTGGCGTCATCCGTCGGCTGCTGGCCGGTGAAGATCGTTTCAGCCACGAAAGCGACTGGTTTACGCTGAACGATGCGCGGTTGCAGTTACTGCCGCTCCAGGAAGACATGCCTTTTGCTGTGGCCTCGATGATCAGCCCCTCCGGCATGACGCTGGCCGGCAAACACGGCACGGGCGTGTTATCCATTGGCTCCATGTCTTCAGCGGGTTTGCAGGCCCTGCCCACGCAGTGGGGTTTTGCTGAAGAAGCCAGCGCCAAATACGGCCATACCGTCAGTCGTGATAACTGGCGGGTGGTGATGTCATGGCACATTGCAGAAACCAAAGAGCAGGCGCAGGCGGAAGCCAAAGACGGGCTGTTCCGGTGGCATAACGAGTATACGGTGGGCACCCTGATGCGGCCTGGTGCGGAAGCCTACGATTCTCCTGAAGCTGCAGTAGCAGAAGCCGGGGTAGAAGGGGGTGGCGCTATCATCGGTACGCCGGATGATCTGGTGAAGGCGATACGCGATATGGTGAAGCTTACCGGCGGTTTTGGCACCGTGATCGGCTTTGCCCACGACTGGGCAAACCGGGAGGCCACACTGCGCAGCTGGGATATGGTGGCGCGGTATGTCATCCCGGAAGTGAATGGCATGTTGGAGGGGTACCGGGAATCGCAGCGGCATGTCATTGAAAACCGCGAATCGTTTGACCGTGCCGGCGCGGCAGTGATGGCGAAGATCATGGAAAACGAAAAAGCGGTTGCCGCCATGTCCGAGCAAGGGGAAAGCAAAGCGGCCATACCTTCGCACCACGCCCCGGATCTGAATAAGGGCGCTGACGATCAGGCCAGTGGCGGTTAGCGGGTGGTGACAGGAAGGTCTGCGGAAACACCGAGCCTGCGAACAGCGCTGAGTCGTTTTGTCCTGGTAGGCGGGGTTGCTGCGCTACTTGCCGCTTGTGGCGACAGTACATCCTCACCGTCAGGCACAGAAGACGGCGGCGTTGAGGGAGCCAGTGTCAGTAACGCGAGCGTCGCACCGGGCGCAAACGCGATTGAGCGCCGCACGGTCAATGTCACACTCACGGAAGGTACCAATCTGGCGGTGGCGGCAAATACTGCAACCAAAGAGCGAGTGTTGAGCCTGCAGGGCACGCTGTTTCTGGTGGATACCCAGGGTGAAGTGAGGGCATTAATCGACCCTTATTACGATGCCCGTGAGCCACAGCTGAGCGCAGATGGCAGTCGCACGGTTTTCCAGGGTTACCGCGAGGGCAACTGGGATATCTGGCAGGTGGAGAATACACCTGGTCAGGGATTAGCTGAACCGTTGGCGCTGACTGATGATCCGTATGACGATCGGGAGCCGCAGTATGCGGCTGATGGCAGCCGCGTGGTGTTCAGCTCCGATCGTGGCGGCAGTTATGATATCTGGCAGGTTGAGGTGGCAACTGGTGCACTGAGTGCGCTCACAGAAACCGAGTACAACAGTTATTCACCCAGCCTTTCGGCCACCGGGGTGCTGGCATATGCCCAACAGATCTCCGGTACCAGCCGTATCATTGTACAGGCGGCCCAACCCGGCGAGGGTGATACGGTGATGGTAGAGGAGGTGGGCACCATCAGCGGTGTGCAGTGGTCGCCGGATGGTCAGGCTGTGGGTTACCAGTTGCTGGGTAGCCGGGGTACCGAAATGAAGGTGGTGAATACCGGGACCAAAATGACCCGCACCATCTCGCAGCGTGGTGATGATGTTTTTCCTTTTCGCCCCCAATGGCTGGATGCGCAGAAGCTGGCATATACCGCCAATGGCAAGGTGGTGGACTACGACCTCACCAGCCAAACTGCGGCCGACTGGCCGTTTGCCGTGGAGCTTAGCCTGACCCGGCATGATTATCCGCGCCGCCAGCGCAACTACGACCCGGATCTGGAACGACCGGTGCTGGGTATCGCCAGCCCGGTGATCAGTAACGATGGTGGCAGCGTGTACTTTTCTGCACTGGGTGATCTGTGGCACTGGCAGGCCGGTGAACGTGTGCTGCAGCAGCTGACTGATGATGTTTATGCAGACTACGCACCAGCGCTGGCGCCGGATGGCGAACGTCTGGCGTTTGTCAGCGATCGAAGTGGTTCAGTCGGCCTGTATCTGCTGGATCTGAATACGGGCGAGGTGACCCAGATGCCGGTGCAGGCTGGTCTGATCAGCATGCCTTCGTGGTCACCAGACGGTACTCAGATTGGATTTTTTGTGGATGTGCCCACGAATCCGCTGGGTGGCCAGATGGTGGTATTGGACGTGGCTACCGGTGAGATGGAATCGGTGTTGTTGCCCATGCCCGCTCAGCCAATCAGTTGGAGCGCTGATGGTGCACGCATCGCGGTCACTCGCCTGAACGCCTTTTCCAGTCGCTATCGAGAAGGGGTGTACGAACTGCTGGTGAAAGATCTGCAGACAGATCGCCTGCATGCCATTCTGCCAGAACCGCATCAATCCGTGTCGTATGCGGGGCTCACCCCTCAGGGGGCGATGAGTTACGTTCAGGGCGGACGCCTGTGGCAGATGGAACTGGACGACAATCTGCAGCCGGTTGAATCTGCCGGGACACTCACCAGTGAAGTGACTGATATGCCGGCCTGGAGCAGTAATGGCGAATATCTGGTGTATCTGGCCGGCAATCGCTTAAAGCGCCTGACCGTTGCGTCTGGTGAAATACAGGACATCAGCCCGGCGATGACCTACACGCTGGACACTCCCACCAGCACCTATGTGGTGCGTGCGGGGCAAATGTTTGATGGCGTCAACAATACATATCTGTTGAATCGGGATATCTGGATTCAGGGTGAGCGGATCAGCCAGATTGTCGCGGCGGGCAGTCAAGACATCCCCGAAGATGTGCAGATTATCGATGCCAGTGACTACGCGGTGGTGCCCGGGCTCTTTGAAATGCATGCCCACATGGGTGAAACCAGTGAGGTGCAGGGCCGTGTGTGGCTGAGCTACGGCATTACAACTGTGCGTGATCCGGGTTCTTCACCGTATGTCGCCAAGGCGCGGCAGGAGGCCTGGGACAGTGGTCGGCGAATTGGGCCGCGTACCCATATCACCGGTTATCTGACCGACGGTAACCGGGTGTACTACGCCATGGCGGAAGGCATTGTGTCCGAAACACATTTGCAGGATGCGTTGCAGCGGACTGAAGAACTGGAATTGGACTTTGTCAAAACTTATGTGCGTCTGCCTGATCACTGGCAACGCCAGGTGGTGGAGTTTGCGCATGGGTTGGGGATTCCTGTGTCTTCCCATGAACTGTACCCGGCGGTCGCACATGGTATGGATCATGTAGAACATATCGGCGGCACCAGCCGGCGTGGGTACCAGCCTAAGGTGAGCCGTATCGGGTACTCATATCAGGACGTGGTGGCATTGCTGTCCGCCTCGGGCATGGGCCTGACCGCCACTGCGGTGCTGCCGGGTTACTCCGTGATTGTGGCCGAGGAGCCGGACTGGTTTGACACCCCGCAGTTTGAGCATTTCTACGGGGATGCGGGTCGCGCAGGGGCACAATCGGTGTTGCGCCGGTTTGGTGCCGGTGCAGCCCGCTATGCCGAAGCGAACGGACGTCTGCTGCGTGCGCTGACGGAAAATGATGCCCTCTTGGTAACGGGCACCGATTCTCCCTTTGTGCCCTATGGTGCAGGGCTGCATGCGGAGTTTCGTTTGTACAGCCGCGCTGGCGTGTCGCCGCTGGATATTCTGCGGCAGGCCACGGTCAAGTCTGCGCAGGCAGCTGGGGTAGCCCAGGAACTGGGTACGCTGGAGGCAGGCAAGCTGGCTGATCTGGTCATTGTGGACGGTGACCCGCTTGCGGATATTCGCGAATTGGATAAAGTGGTGGCGACCATCAAACATGGTCATCACTACCCGCTGCAGGATTTATTGCAATAACCACCCGAGGTCTTTATGCCCAGCCAAGAACATGAACAACTGGTCGCCGCGATATTAAGTGCTCCACCGGGCGCCGGCACGTTGGAAGAATCCCGGGCGGGTTATGACGCGATGTTGATGGCGAATCCGCCGCCGGCAGATGCCACCATCGAAGAGATCGACCTGGGCACCTGCAAAGCCGACTGGGTCAGCGTGCCGGAGAGTGATGCCAGCCGCGCTGTGCTGTATCTGCATGGCGGCGGTTATGTCATCGGCAGTAAAGGTGGCTACAGTGAATTTGCCAGTCGCCTGGCGCGGGCTTGTCGTGCCCGGGTGCTCGTGCTGGATTACCGGCTGGCGCCGGAACATCCGTTTCCGG
>JBCCUW010000178.1:0-8115 GCA_039196385.1 Pseudomonadota bacterium | reverse complement strand
GTGGAAGATTCGCCGATGTCCCGCTTTGTCTTCCAGACCGATCTGGCCCGGTTTGAACAAATGCAAATCAAGCATTTCACTGGCGTCACCGTCGCGGCACAGTTCCAGATTGTTTCCGCTCACCCGCCACTCGCCACGCTGCTGAGATTGGTCCTCACGCAGCCAGATATAGTCACCCCCGCTGATCTCACCTTTTAAGATCAACTCTTCCACCGGGTCAGCGCCGGCTGTTGCAGATGCCTCAGGCACTTCCGCGAGCCAGCGGCCAGGTAACGCCAGTTTCTGCAACCACGCCAGGCGTGCGCGACGCGTGGCCCGCACGTAAAAAAAGACCAGAGCGGCAACCACAACAACTACCAGCAGCGACATACTAAATCGATATCCTTCTTACGTTATCCGTTTTCTATTATCAGCGTGCTGGGCTTATCATAATCACTAGGCCAGCCATTCTCTATCCAGGCGCGTGACCTCTGCGTCCACGGAAGATTTCAGATACGTCTCCACGTCCGCCAGCGCCTGTTGTACTACCCGGTCGGTGGAGGCGCACGCCACAAAGGTCCATTCAGCTTGGCGCAGGTCATCGGCAAAGTTCGATTCACACACACCCATCGCAGTATTTTTGCCAAACTTGTCTCTCAGCCGCGCCAGCCGCTGGCGTTTCTCTTTCAGCGATCGGCAACCATGCAGGTAAAAACCCGCGCGCAACGCGCCAACTTTCATGCCGCGCGCAATGGTTCAGTCAAGGATCGTTCCGCACAACGTTGCTCAGACATCAAACTCGGTTGCACTCAACTGGTAAAAAACGGTATCCAGACCCCGCCATTCGCGCCTTTGCATGAAAGACATGCCTAAACTCTGCAACACATTGACTGAACGCTGATTGGGTGTATCCGTTGCGGCAATCACCCGCTCAAAGCCACACGCTTCAAAGCCATGCCGCAACACGGCCCGGGCGGCTTCCTGGCCATAGCCACGCCCCCAAAAGCGCGGCTGCATGGCGAACAGCAACTCAATCTGGTCATCTGCATCCGCATTGTCCTGGCCACTGTCAAACACGCGATGGCCACAGAAACCGACAAAAGCACCGTTGTGCGGATCGCTGGCCAAGTTGACAAACATGGCAAAAAAACCTGAGCCGTGTTGGCTAAAACAATCGCAGCTGTCGTTGACCATATCTTCTATCTGCTGCACGGGAATTATTTTGCCTTCCCACAAATAACGCCGTACTTCCGGATCAACGCTCATCTGATGCACCATTTCAGTGTGCGACAGGTCGAAGGGGATTAGCCTCAGACGTTCTGTTTTGAGCTCCTCCATGCGCGGAGTTTGCCATAGCCACAGACATAAGCGAATATCTGAAGCAGCATCTCTAATAAGGTATCCCTACATGCGATTCAGTTTCTGGCCAACCCCCAGCCTGCCCTATACCGAAACCCTTGCGCTTGCCCACCACGCCGAACAGACCGGCTGGGACGGGTTATGGTACGCCGACCATTTTATGCCGAATGCTGAAGATACCTCCGCACCCTGGCCGGAAGCCTGGACCACCCTGGCCGCAATCGGCGCTAACGTGCCGCGTCTGCGCATCGGCACGCTGGTCAGCGGCAATACCTATCGACATCCCGCGGTGCTGGCGAAAATGGCAGCCACGTTGGATCACATCACCGCAGGGCGAGTGGTGTTGGGGCTGGGCAGTGGCTGGCAGGAAAATGAACATCGCCAGTACGGCATTGAGTTTTTCAGTGTCAACGAACGTCTGGACCGGCTCGCAGAAGCCTGCCAGGTCATCAAGGCACTGTTCAGCGAATCCAGCGCCAACTTCACCGGCAAACACTACCAACTGCAGGCTGCGTCCCTGGAACCCAAGCCCGTGCAGCAGCCTCTGCCTCTACTGGTTGGCGGCGGCGGTGAAAAAGTCACCCTGCGCATTACCGCCCAGTACGCGGACGAATGGAACGTGTGGGGAGATCCCGCCATCCTCAAGCATAAAATGGCGATCCTGGATCAACATTGCAAAGACGTGCAGCGTAATCCCGCCGACATTCAACGCAGTGCAGTGGCCCTGCTGTTCATGAGCGAAGATGCCGGCTTTGTGGAACAGATGCGCGGCACCGAAACCCCCATGCCGAAAATTGTCGGCAGCCCCGCTGAGATCAAGGACATTGTGGCGCAGTATGCTGATGCCGGCGTGAACGAGCTTATCGTCCCGGACTTTACACTGGGCAACCCGGAGCAGAAGCGCGCGACGATGGATCAGTTTATCCAGCAAGTTGCCGGGCGCTGAGCTGACCACAAAACCGCTTCCGCTTACACCAAGGACCAACATGACAGAACAAGAAAAACCCCGTGAGGGCGGGCGCACGCTGGCGCCTGCCGTACCTTCTGCCACCATTTTGATGCTGCGCGACAGCGCTGATGGTATGCAGGTGTTCATGGTGGTGCGTCACCACCAGATTGATTTTGCTTCGGGTGCACTGGTGTTTCCCGGCGGCAAGGCGGATCCGCAGGATTTTGCTGACGAGCTGACACCGTACCTGACAGGTGCCGCCACCGAGACCAATATGCGGGCCATTCAGGTCAGCGCCATTCGTGAAGCTTTTGAAGAATGTGGCGTGCTGCTGGCGCGCCCCGCAGGCGAAGACACCCTGATTACCGGAGCGCGCCTGGCGGAACTGCAACACTACCGCGATGCGCTGCACAGCGGCGCGGTCCCTTTACTGGAGTTTCTCCAGACAGAAAAGCTGGTCCTCGCCTGCGACACTTTGACTCACTTTGCCCATTGGATTACACCCGAAATGATGCCGAAGCGGTTCGATACCCACTTTTATCTGGCTGTGGCGCCCGCGGACCATGTGGCCCTGCACGATGGCCACGAGTCAGTGGATTCGGTGTGGATTACCCCGCAACAAGCGGTGGCAGATGCGCGCAGTGGCCAACGCACAGTGATATTTCCGACGCTGCGCAACGTCGAAAAGCTGGCGACCTGGACCAGCACCGCTGACGCGATTGAGGCTGCCGGGCAAGCCACAGTGACTGCGGTGTTGCCCTGGATGGAACAGCGTGAAGATGGCAATTATTTATGCATACCCGAAGAAGCAGGATACGCGGTGTGTGAGGAAAAGGTCCCGGACGGCGCCCGTTGAAAGAGCGAGAGATGGCGCCAGAAAAATGGCGGCGGTCAGCCCGGCAGGTCGTCGTCACCCATACGGTGCAATAACTCCACAACCGTCAAGAGCAGTGCTTCGTAGTAGCCGCGGATTTCGCGTTTGTGCATACCGTGATTGATCGGCATCCCCTCGTTACTGGCACGGATACGGCGCAATTGGCCGATGATCTGATCGCGCATCTGGCGGGCATGATAGATCTCCAGTAAATCAACCGCATCGTGATGCTGGTTGTGCGCTGCTCGGGGTTGCTCTCTATCCATAGTACTTACGTCAAATCCTTTTATAAAATCTAGATGGCCAACCGGTGAATCGCCATTTTTTTTTGGAATTATTTGCGTCAGTTGGCAGGCTGCTCGAACTATCCCACAGCGGCGTCGCGGGAAACCTCGGCTGCATCACGTTTTTTGGTACTATGCACCTTTTTGAGCGCTCTTATTCAGGGGGAACACCATGTCAGACGATGCTGTGCTATATGAAGTGACCGACCATACTGCGGTGATCACGTTCAACCGGCCCGACCAGCAGAACACCATTTCCGGCCCCATGCTGAACAGCCTCACACAGATGTTGTTAGATGCTGACGCCGACACCAACGTGCGCGCCATTATTGTGACGGGTACAGGCAAGTTCTTCTGCGCCGGCCTGGATCTACGCGGCAGCGACATCACCAACAGTCTAACAGAGGGTGAGCGTGCGCCAGCCAATCTGGATCTGCGTAATACCCCGCCCACCGTCCTGCACAATCTGGATACCCCAACCATTGCTGCCATTAACGGTTCCGCAGCCGGCTACGGTATGGACCTGGCGCTGGGCTGCGATATCCGCATTATGGCCGACAGCGCCAAACTGGCCGCTGCTTTCACGGCCCGAGGTGTAGTACCGGAGTCCGGCGGCACTTGGATTCTGCCGCGGCTGATCGGCTGGTCCAAAGCCAGCGAGATCATTTTTACCGGCAAAACCCTGCTCGCTGCTGAGTGTGAAGAAATGGGCTTGGTGTCCCATGTCGTGAACAACAACGAGGTGCACGCTCAGGCCCTGGAACTGGCGGCGAATATCGGCAAGAACGCGCCGTTAGCCGTGCAAGCTTCCAAACGCATGATGCGCATGGGGATGAACGAAAACTTCAACGATCATGTGCACCACGTGTTCCTGCAACTGTTACCGCTGTTTCAATCCCAGGATTTCAAAGAAGGTATGGCATCGTTTATGGAAAAACGTCCGCCGGAATTTAAGGGGCGCTGATGCGTCATGTTCGATAGGCTCATCGACCACACCGTTGAGGTCTTTTTTGTTTTACTGAACACCCCCGTCAACATGGGGGAAAAGTTCTACGTGGTATATCTGGCGACGTTTGTGGCGCTGGCCTTCGTCAGTTACCGGCTGTACCACAAACAGGCACCTGTGCGTGGCTTTCTGGCATTTCTGTTCCCGAAAAAAATTTACCTGCACAAATCTGCCAGGATTGACTACGGCATCTATCTGATCAACCTGCTCATCTCGCCGCTGTTGCTGGTGGGCGCCAGTGTGCAGACGCTGGTCTCCGTGGGAATCGGCCAGGCCCTGCTCGACATGAACGGCGGCTCAGCTGTGTACGTGGGCGAATGGAGCGTCACCACCTACGTCTGCTTTATCATCGGCTTCACCCTGGCCGCCGACTTTTCCGTTTATGTGATCCATCGGCTGCACCATCAGAGTGACATCTTGTGGCCCCTGCACGAGCTGCACCATTCCGCTGAGGTGATGACCCCCGTCACGCTGTTCCGCAAACACCCACTGTGGAACATCACCGCCAACGTCACCAGCCTGGCGTTCACCGGTCTGTTTCAGGGACTGTTTCTGTTTGTGTTTTACGGTGTGCCCAGCGTTGAGGTGCTGTTCGGCATCAATACGGTGTACGTGTTGTACAACTTTTTTGGCGCCAATCTGCGCCACTCTCATGTGTGGCTGTCGTGGGGCAAGCCGCTCAGCTATATTTTTATCAGCCCGGCCATGCACCAGATTCATCACGACCCGCAGCGCATGCGCAAAAACTACGGCGAGGTGTTTGCCATCTGGGACTACCTGTTCGGCACTCTGTACATACCGGACGCTAAAGAAAACTTTACAATCGGCCTGGGTCACGACGTGGTGAATCCCCACCAGACCCTGTGGCAGGCTTACGTGGCGCCTGTTACCCGCAGCCTGACGGCGCTTGCCCGGCGCGTGGGCCGGGCACGTGCGAGTGCTGATTAACGTCAGGCGATGTATCAGACGATGCATTGATAAGGTGGAACACCCTAGCGAACATCGACATCAGCGGTCAGTTAAATTACATTGCGCCGCATGAAAAATGACTACCCCAGATTCATCCAACGACGGCTGCCGCTGCTGAGCGCCGGTCAGTGCCTCAACATGGCCGTCATCAGCATCGGTCTGAGTTTTGCAGCACTGACTGTTGAGGGACAGGCGCAAACTTCGGAAGACTGCGCGCAAATCGAAAACGCCCGGGAACGCCTGGCCTGTTTCGACCGCGCTTACCCACGCAATCCCGACAAACCCGCCGTGCTGCCGCAAATTACCGATCAACCGATTCGCGCACCCGGCAGCTCCGCAGCGCCAGCCGCACCAGCACAGCCGTCTACACCACCGCCCCCGGTACCCGCTGCGGCTCCAACCGGCGAGGCGGATAGCGCGGACGCTACCAGTTCGACAGGTAACGCGGACCTGGCGCCCATCCGCGATGGCGGCGCCGGTAAATCCAAGAGCATGTTTGATCGTGGCGAAAAAATTGATTTCACCGCCACCGTGGCAGCCGTCTTGTCACGAGACAAACAGAAGATGGTATTCCGCCTGGATAACGAACAGATCTGGATTCAGGACTCACCCCGGCCGTTGCCAATTCGTGAGGGTGATGTGGTCAAGATCACCAGCGGCATAGTCGGCGGCTTTCTCCTGCGCACCGAAGGTGGCACCAGCACCCGGGTACACCGGATAAAATAGGTCAAAAATGGCCGCCACAGAAGGCTAAAACCGCCTTGACATCGCTCTGAACCGTTGGTTAAGTAGGCTGGTCGATTGTCTACCATTCAATCGGCACGTATTTCAGTACGGGAGAGGTACAGATACGTCTACTACTAAATCAAAATTGGAGAGAGTCAGTTGAAAGGAATTAAGTTTTTCTTCCTTAGCGCATTGCTGTTGTGTTTTAACACAGCACCTGCGTTCGCTGCCGACGGGGACGAGGCCATCGAAGAGATCGTCGTCACAGGTTCATACCTGAAACGATCTGCTCAAGATTCGCCTTCGCCACTATCGGTCATCACTTCTGCAGACATTGAAGACATTGGCGCACAAGACATGTCTGAAATTGTCGCCACATTACCCTGGCAGTCCGGTAGCCAAACCCAGGCAACCACCTTTGGTGGTGAGGGGGCCGACGGTCAGAACTCAATTAACCTCCGTAACATGGGTCACGGCGCTACGCTGCCCCTGGTGAACGGCAAGCGTCAGGTCGCCTCCTGGTACAACGCGCGCGCCAACGCCTCGGTTAACGTAAACAACCTGGTGCCGAACATTGCCCTGGAGCGTATTGAGATTGTGAAGGACGGTGCTTCGGCACTGTACGGATCTGACGCCATGGCGGGTGTAGTTAACTTCATTACCAAGAAAGACTTTGAAGGTTTTGACGTCAGCTACGAATTCAGTACCGACGACGAAACCACCGAAGGGGACACCAACAACTTCCAGGCGATCTGGGGTATTCAAGGTGATCGCGGTGGCGTAGTTGTTTCTGCCGGGTCTTTGAACCGCGATGAAATCACCATCGGCGATCGTTACGATCGTTTTGGCGGTTCCAGTGCGTCCAGTACAGGCCAGCCTGGCCGATTCCAGCCAGTAGCCGGACAGGACATTGTCTGGGCCGCTAATGGTGTTGATCCGGGTGCATCCATCACTGTCCTCGACGCGGCAGGTAACCAACGTCCGCCACGACGCGCAGACGGTTCTTCTTTCGGTCAAGCAGATGTGGACTGTGAAGTTGCTGCCGCGGTTGAAGAAGGCGGTCCGTTGGGTCTGGTTGGTCCGGACATCTGTGCTTACGACTTCGGTTCTTTCTTTGCTCTGCAGGCGGAAGAATCTCTGCGTAAGTTCCACGTTACCGGTCACTATGATGTCAGCGACAACTTCGAAGCATATTTCGAATTCGCCGCCAGCGACTCAGAATTCGATCGCCAGAACTCGTTGAACCCGAACGCGCTGAACCTGACCATCGATGGCCAGATTGCTGCTGCCGGTCAACCCGCTCAGCACTTTGGTAACATCGAAGACGCGTTTCGTCGCGGTATCGAGCCTATTTCGGTCCTGAACAGAACTCGCCTGGTCGGTGGCACCGCGGACTCCAACGCAGCACCGCGTCCCATCAGTACCTTCACGGACATCAGCCGCGCTGACCAGCGCATGATTGTTGGTGGTGTGTGGGATCTGGAATTCGGTGATCGTTCCTGGACTCTGGACCTGTCTTATACTGCTACGGAGCATGACTCCAGCGTGTCTCAGGTACAGGACACCCTGTCTACCGAGATGAACCTGGCCATCAATGGTCTGGGTGGACCCGGCTGTGATCCGATCAACGGTACTCCCGGTGAAGGTAACCTGGCCTACGCTGCCTCCGGCGGTGACTTCCTGGCCGGTAACTGTTACTTCTTCAACCCTTTCGGCAACGCCAACTTTGCCCGCGACGGCAGCCAGCAAACGGACCTGACCCTGGTCAACCCGGTGGAGCTGTACGAGTGGCTGCTGGGTCGCGTGACCAACGATATCGAATATCGTGAGCGCGTTCTGGAAGGTGTTCTGGCAGGTGAGATTTTTGACACCGATTCAGGCCCAATCGGTCTGGCCGTCGGTCTCCAACGCCGCCGCACCCACGCAACGGTGATCTACGACGCCGCCCCCCACACCCACAACCTGCATC
>JBCCUW010000177.1:0-8128 GCA_039196385.1 Pseudomonadota bacterium | reverse complement strand
CTTCAATCATCTTTTTTCTCCACCAGCAGCGGTTTCAGCGTAAACCAAAATCAAACCCTTCTCCGTTGGCGAAGCGGCGTAGAATGCGTCCGCCGGTGTTTTGAATATGCACCTCATCCGCGCCATCATAAATACGCGCGAAGCGGGCGTGCCGATACATGCGTTCCAGCGGCGTATCTTCCGTGACCCCCAGTGCCCCATGCACCTGAATGGCGCGGTCGATGACGTTGTGCAACATGCTGGCGCCAAAAACCTTAATCAAACCAATCTCGATCCGTGCTTCATCACCCTGGTCAATCTTCTGTGCAGCATGCAGCGTCAGTAACCGGCTGGCTTGAATTTCCGCTGCTGAATCGAAGACAAATTTCTGGATCTGCTGGTGCTCCGCCAGCGTCTTGCCAAAGGCAACCCGGTTGTTGGCGCGCTCGCACATCAGATCAAACGCACGCTGGGCCTGTCCCAGCCAGCGCATGCAGTGGAAAATTCGGCCCGGGCCCAGGCGGTCCTGCGCAATTTTGAAGCCGTGCCCCCGGGGACCCAGCAGATTGTCTTTCGGCACCCGCACGTTGTCATACACCACTTCATAGTGACCATCCGCCTGCCCCATCACTTTGACATCCCTCAGGATGTTGTACCCCGGCGTATCCGTCGGTACCACAATCATCGAAAACGCGGCATGGTCGGGGGTGTCGTCATCTTCCGTGCGCACCATGGCAGTAGTGTAGGCGGCATTGCCCGCGCCCGAGGTAAACCACTTACGCCCGTTAATGACCCATTCGTCACCTTCCAGTACCGCGCGGGTCTGCAACTGGGTCGGGTCAGAGCTGGCCACGGCCGGTTCGGTCATACCAAAGCTGGGAAAGACTTCCCCGGCGACCAGCGGGGCAAGATATTTGTCACGCCACTCCGGGCTGGCATACCGATGCAACATGATGGAATCCTGCAGTGAGTGTGTACCCAGCGCCACCATGGCAATTTCACTGCGCCCTACCACCTCGTTGATAAATACGTAATCCATAAATGGCAGGCCGCCGCCACCGATTTCTTCCGGGTGGCCCAAAGCCCACAGGCCAGCCGCTTTGGCTTTATCCATGAGCCCGCGCATAACATCCCCCCGGCGCGACCCAACCTTATCTTCGGTCAGCTCTTTTTCCACCGGATAAACTTCCGTTTCGATAAAGCGCAGTACCTGGTCCCGCAGCGGTTGCACGCTTTCCGGTATTGATAGATTCAGCATCACTATTCCCCTCTGATTGTTGTATTCCAACTGACTTCCCGCATTCCATTGTACCCAACTCCAGCCGCTAACCTCTGCTGAATTCGCACCCGATTACGCGTGATACCCGTGTGAAATTATCAGAGCTTCTCTAGCTTTGCGCTCCCGACCAAAGTATGGTTCGGGTTTTAACCTTGCCAACAGGAAGGACGTACTTTTGCCTGGTTCAGATCTGAAAAAAGCCGGCCTCAAAATTACCCTGCCCAGACTGAAAGTGCTGGAAGTGATGGAGAATGCCGACCCGCATCACATGAGTGCTGAAGATGTCTACAAGCGGCTGATGCAGCAGGACGACAGTGTGGGACTGGCCACGGTATACAGGGTTCTGACACAGTTTGAGTCCGCCGGCATTGTTGAACGGCATAATTTCGACGACGGTCATTCGGTGTACGAACTGGCAGACGAAAGCCATCATGACCACATGGTGGACGTGGACAGCGGTGTCGTCACCGAATTCGTGAACGATCGCATCGAAAAGCTGCAGCAGGATATCGCCGAAGAGCATGGTTTTGAGCTGGTTGACCACGAACTGGTTCTGTACGTCAGGAAAAAGGTACAGGATTAAACGGGGACGGAATGGCCTAAACTACCCCAGGCCCCTTCGGCAATAAGGCCGTTCCACACAATCCAATGCTGCGAACACCGATCTGCTGATAAGAATCGGTATGTAAGAATGGCATCGCAATGGTAGTAAAGTTAGCGGACACTCCACTGGGTACACATTTACGCGTTGTTGGCTATCGCAACAGCACCAGCTACACGCTGCGCCTGCAGAGTCTGGGGCTCGTCCCCGGCACCCAACTGCAACTCATTCGGCGCGCGCCGCTAGGCGACCCGATTGAGATTCGCCTACGTGGCTATTCACTGGCACTGCGTCCGAGCGAAGCGGACGATCTGGAACTGCAGGTGATCGACTCAGTGTGAAACGCATCGGCCTGATCGGCAACCCAAACAGCGGCAAAACAACCCTGTTCAACCTATTGACCGGCACACACCAGCGGGTAGGTAACTGGCCGGGGGTTACGGTTGAGCAAAAAGTTGGCCGCGCTACCTTTGGCGAGGCGACCTGGGAAGTAGTTGACCTGCCCGGCGCCTACAACCTCGACCCGTCACCCGGCGCAGAAATAGGCCTGGATGAACAAATCGCGCGCGACTTTCTCAACCAGGAACCCTGCGACGTCCTGATCAACATTATCGACGCAGCGTCCCTCAGCCGCGGCCTTTATTTAACCAGCCAGCTACGCGCTTACAACAAAGCTGTGGTGGTCGCGGTGAATATGCTGGATATCGCCTCTGCCCAGGGGCTGCAGATTGATCTGGACAAGTTGCAGGCCCAACTCGGTTGTCCGGTAGTCGGTATCGTTGCGGCCCGTCGCCAGGGATTGAACGAATTGCGCAAGGCCGTGGACCGGGCGAGCGCCTGCCGGGAGTTTGCTGCTGGAGCCTATGCCACCCGGTTTGAACAGATTGATGCGCTGCTGCAGGCCAGTACCCACCAGGCACCTCCTTCGCGCTCCGTGTCTGAACGGATCGACAACGTCGTCCTGCACCGCTTCCTGGCGTTTCCGATCTTTCTGCTGGTCATGTACGTCATGTTCCTAATATCAATCAATGTCGGATCCGCATTCATCGATCTGTTCGATCTGGCCGGCAGCGCTTTGTTAGTGGAACTGCCTCGCAAGTTGCTAGAGGCCGCTTCTCTACCTGACTGGCTGGTGGTATTCCTGGCTGATGGGGTGGGTGGTGGCATACAACTCGTGGGTACCTTTATCCCGGTCATTGGCGCGCTGTTTCTGGTGCTGGCTTTTCTTGAAGACTCGGGTTACATGGCCCGCGTCGCCTTTATTGTTGATCGTCTGTTACGGCGCCTGGGCTTGCCCGGCAAATCTTTTGTACCACTGATTGTCGGATTTGGCTGCAATGTACCTGCGGTGATGGCAACCCGGGCAATGGATGCGCAGCCCGACCGGATTCTCACCACACTCATGGCGCCCTTTATGAGTTGTGGTGCGCGCCTCACGGTGTATGCGCTGTTTGCTGCGGCCTTTTTTCCCCGCAACGGGCAGAACATTGTTTTTGCGCTGTATCTGATTGGGATCGCTGTTGCTGTGCTGTCTGCCCTGCTGGTGCGCAGGCACCTGCTGCCGGAAGCGCGCAGTACTTTTGTTCTGGAACTGCCCGCGTACCACCTACCCACCCTGCGCAACATCCTCACCCAGACCTGGCAACGACTGCACGGTTTTGTACTGCGCGCTGGTAAAGCCATAGTGATCGTGGTTATTGCCTTGAACGTGTTGAACTCTATTGGCACCGACGGCAGCGTCGGCAACGAGAACACCGAAGCATCCGTGTTGTCAGCCATCGGCAAATCAATCACACCCGTTTTTTCACCGATGGGTATCAGTGCTGACAACTGGCCGGCAACCGTTGGCATTTTTACCGGAATTTTCGCCAAGGAAGTTGTGGTGGGTACTCTGGATGCCTTATACGCCCCGGGGGCTGATGACACCCAGGCGAGCATTTCAGGGCTACTGAGCGAAGCGCTGGCCAGCGTGCCGACCAACCTGGCCGAGCTCGGTAATCAGCTGACGGATCCGTTGGGCATGGACCTGGGGGACCTGGCAGATACGGGCGCGCAGGCTGAAGGACAAGCGGTGCAGATCGATACCATTTCTGCCATGCAGGCTTTATTCGATGGTCAGATCGGCGCCTTTGCCTATCTGTTGTTCATCTTGCTGTACATGCCGTGCGTTGCGACTATCGGAGTTATTTACAAAGAAATTGGAGCTTTCTGGGCCGGCTTCTCCGTGGCGTGGTCGTTTATCGTCGCGTACTTGTGCGCTGTGGTGGCTTATCAACTGGGCACCTTCGGTGAAGATCCTCAACAAGCCGCGCTGGTGCTCAGCACTGTGATTGTCGCCGCCGTGCTGCTATTCAGCCTGCTGATCCGGTGGGGTAAGCGGGCTCCGGGTGCCCAACTGATACCGGTTAAAATCATCGACAACTGAGCGCTCACAGATCGCTCAGAGGCTGTTCAAAGCTGCGTCCCGGAGACACCCGCCACCGGCTACGTAATATTACGTAGTACCCTGTGACAATCCCCTGATGTGCTGGCATTCCGCCGCCTCTATCCTTCTAAGCCTATTCCCTGGCGCAACAGAAGGCACGACATGGCATATCAAAACATTCTTGTGGCGATTGATCTTACGGAAGAAGCGGAAGAAGTCCTCACGAAAGCCCGCGAAGTCACCAACCAGCAACCCCAGGCCAAACTGTCGGCTGTCACTGTGCTGCGCCCTTTGACACACAGTTTCAGCGGCCTCGACGCTGCCGGTATGGCGGCCGCTGCGCCCATCGAAGCGCAGATGCGCACGCAGGCGCGCAGCCAGTTTGACGAACTGACCGCCAAATTCGATATCCCCAAAGACGCCACCCACATCTGTGAAGGCCAGCCAGCGGCTGAGATCCGCAACCTCGCCAGTCAGGCGGATGTTGACCTGATTGTGATCGGCACGCACGGCCGACATGGCTTAGGTCTTTTGTTGGGCTCCACCGCAAACGGTGTGCTGCACGGCGTCACCTGCGACGTCCTGACGGTCAAGATTCCAACCCACAGTTGAAGCGCAGGCTGAACAGAAAAATGGAATAACGGCGCAAGCAGTTATCAACGAGTAGAGACAAGGAAAAGGAACTATAGTGGTCGACGAACCAACCTACGACCTCGGGGTCGTGCGCTATTTCGCCATAGCTACCGTCGTGTGGGGCGTGGTGGGCATGGCGGTAGGCTTACTGCTTGCCGCGCAACTGGCCTGGCCTGCACTGAATTTTGACGTCCCCTGGCTCAGTTATGGGCGCCTGCGACCGCTGCACACCAACGCAGTGATTTTTGCTTTCGGGGGTTGCGCGCTCATGTGCAGCGCGTTTTACGTGGCGCAACGTACGTGCCGTACGCGCCTGTTTGCACCCGGGTTAGCCTGGTTCGTCTTCTGGGCCTGGCAAACGGTGATTCTCAGTGCCGCGATCACCCTGCCGCTGGGCTTCACCACCTCTAAAGAATACGCAGAACTGGAATGGCCGATTGATATTCTGATCGCCATCACCTGGGTCTCTTTCGGCATCGTTTTTTTCGGCACGCTGGCCAAACGCCGCATTGAGCACATCTACGTTGCCAACTGGTTTTTCGGGGCGCTGATTATCGGCGTCGCCATCCTGCACGTGGTGAACAGTCTGGCGCTGCCCGTAAGCGGGCTGAAGAGTTATTCCATATACGCCGGCTCTGTCGACGCCATGGTGCAGTGGTGGTACGGACACAACGCCGTGGGCTTTTTCTTAACGGCCGGCTTTCTCGGCATTATGTACTACTTTGTACCGAAACAGGCCGGACGACCGGTCTACTCTTACCGCCTGTCCATTGTGCATTTCTGGACGCTGATCGCGATTTATGTCTGGGCCGGTCCCCACCACCTGCACTACACCTCGCTGCCTGATTGGGCCCAGAGTCTGGGTATGGTGATGTCGCTGGTCCTGCTGGCGCCTTCCTGGGGTGGCATGATCAATGGCGTCATGACCCTGTCCGGTGCGTGGGACAAATTGCGCACCGATCCCATTATCAAATTCCTGATTGTCTCGATTTCATTCTACGGCATGTCCACCTTTGAAGGCCCGATGATGTCGATCAAGACCATCAATGCGCTGTCGCACAATACCGACTGGACCATCGGCCATGTCCACTCAGGGGCACTGGGCTGGGTAGCCATGGTCAGCATGGGCGCCATGTATCACCTGATCCCCCTGCTGTTCGGTCGCCAGGCCGGTGATATGTACAGCATCAGGCTGATCAATGTGCACTTCTGGCTGGCAACCATCGGCACCGTCATCTACATCGCCTCAATGTGGGTTAACGGACTGCTGCAGGGCCTGATGTGGCGAGCCACCACCGTGGATGGCACGCTGACCTACAGTTTTGCTGAGTCTGTCGAGGCCAGCCTGCCGGGTTATTACGCACGCTTTATTGGTGGCGCCATTTTCTTCCTGGGCATGTGCATCATGGCTTACAACGTCTACAGGACCACCCGCGGCGCGCACCGGGAAGAGCCGGCCGCCCCTGCCACACCCCTGCTTGCCGGGGACCTCGCCACCAGCACCGGGGGAGCCAACTGATGCAACACGAACGCATTGAAACCCGCGTCGGCCTGCTGATCGGCCTGATCCTGTTTGCCGTGAGCATCGGTGGCATTGTGGAAATTTTCCCCCTGGTGTTTGACCGCGGTGCCAAACCCATCGAAGGCTTGCGCCCCTACAGCGCTATTGCGCTGGAAGGCCGTGACATCTATATCCGCGAGGGTTGCGTGGGCTGTCATACGCAGATGGTGCGCACCCTGCGTTCGGAAACTGCCCGCTACGGTCACTACTCCGTAGCAGGGGAAGACGTGTATGAACGGCCGTTCCTGTGGGGTTCCAAGCGCACCGGTCCCGACCTGGCCCGGGTTGGCGGTCGCTACAGTGACGCCTGGCATCAGGCGCACCTCTACGATCCGCGCAGTGTGGTGCCGGTATCGAACATGCCCGCGTATCCCTGGTTGTTCGACAACACGCTGGATGGCGCGGCAACCGCCGCCAAAATGCGCGCACTGCGCACCCTGGGCGTGCCTTACACAGACGCCGATATCGAAGCGGCTCCGTCACAGGTTGCCGGCGTTACGGAAGCGGCAGCGCTGATCAACTACCTGCAAACCCTGGGCCTCGATATGCAAAACTTCGGAGAGTCACCATGAGTTTACAGATTGCCGGCCTGCTGTTTGTTGTAGCCGTGTTCACGTGCTTGTTTGCGTGGGTGTTCTGGCCCAGCAACCGCAGCCGCTTTGAAGCAAACGCAAGATCAATTTTTGATTCCAACCCTGGTGACTCCAGTCTTTTGGATGCCGGACTTTTTGACCCTAGAAAAGGCGAAAACTCGAATGAACGCTGAGCCTCTCCTGTCTACCGAATGGCACTGGTTTGTCATCCTCGGCACATTAATCAGCCTGGCAGGGGTCGCGTGGGTTCTGCTGGCGAACCGGCAAACCTCCGACAAACCCACCACGGGTCATGTGTGGGATGGTATCGAGGAATTGGATACCCCGCTGCCCATGTGGTGGGTGGGGATGTTTGTTGCCAGCATTGTCTTCAGTCTGATTTATCTGGTGATCTACCCCGGCATGGGCAATTTTGACGGCGTCACCGATTGGTCGTCTGCCGCGCAGCACGACGCTGAAGCCCAGGCTCATGAAGCCAAGTTTGCGCCGCTGTACAGCTCGCTGGCGAGCCTGCCCAAAGAAGAATTGCAGAGTAACCGTACTGCCATGCAGGTGGGACGACGTTTGTTCATCAACAACTGCTCAACTTGTCACGGGGTCAGCGCATCCGGGAGTTTCGGTTACCCGAACCTGACAGACTCACAATGGCTCTGGGGCGGTGATGTGGCGACCATTAAAACCACTCTGCTGCAGGGGCGTATGGGCATCATGCCCGGCTGGGGACCCGCGCTGGGCGAAGCGGGCGTGATGCAGGTTACCCACTATGTTCTGCAATTGGCAGGGCAGACCCACGATGCAGAACTGGCGACGAGCGGCGCGCCGCAATATGCGGCCATCTGCGCCAGTTGTCACGCAGCTGACGGCACCGGCAACCCATTGCTTGGCGCACCGGATCTAACCAACAACATCTGGCAGTACGGTGGCTCTGTCGAACAAATCTACTTCACCATCGACAATGGCCGCACCGGCGTGATGCCGGCATTTGCTGAACTGTTGGGGGAGGACAGGGTGCACATTCTGGCTAATTATGTGGAGACACTGTCAAAGTGAATCACAG
>JBCCUW010000176.1:0-8135 GCA_039196385.1 Pseudomonadota bacterium | reverse complement strand
CCGCTGGCAAGCCTATATCAACGGATCCGATAACTGCCGGTGATGGCCACTGGGTTGCGGCAGAATACGCTCATCGGTCTTAAAGGGCCGGATGATGGTGGAAGCATTGCCGTGATACGCCACTTTCTCGAACTCCATGTTCATGAGTTCACGTATGCGGGCTTTGTCTTCCTTGCGCACATCGACCATGATCAGATAACACCCGCGCTCAATATCATCGTGGAAAGCCGCCAGCCTGAAGTGCTCTTTTTTGGCGCCGCGACGCGCTCCCTGAATGCCGCCCAGCACCCCACCGACAAACGTCCACAACGCCACATCCACCCATGAGCTGAGCCAGCTGAATACGCCCGCGAACAGCATCGCTGCAGCAAGCAGACCAAACAACACGGCGCCGTAGATGGCGCCTACCTCTCCGGTACGAATAATGTCTTTCTGATGGTGCGCTAAGGCTGAGTGAATATGGTGTGTGTACAGGCCATTGGCATCTTTGGCGAGGACATGGAAGTTCCAGTCTGAGATGCCATCAGCGCGCAGGCGTTCTGCTATCGCCTCAGTGGTGCTGAGATCTTCTGCCAGGTAATACAATCGACGCACGGATTTTACCTCCCGCTGCAGCGTTTCCTAACGCTCAGCTGCTGCATTACTCGCCTACTAGACTATCACTTCATTTTTTATTGGCAAACGCTGCAAAAGCAAAACCCACCCGCGCCACACCCCGGGTGCGAAACGGGTGCACGTAGGGGCCCCAGCGAAAATACCCTGCCTGACCAAGGGTTGTATTGCCATAGCGGGCAGAGGCCTTCAGCTGGGCATAGTTGTCCACTTCGATATACTCGATGTTGTGCCGCAGGCCAGCATTAATCAGCATGGCATCGTTCACTTCCGTCAGAATCTGTTGCAAGTGGCGGCCGCGATGGTCAGGCACCGTCAGCGCCTTGTAAGCGTATGAATACCCGGAGGGCACACAAACCTCGAGCCCAGCCTGGGCCGGGACCCGGGAAAAGCCGCACCAGAAATAGGACACTAACGCCGTGCCGACAAAATAACCGATGCACACATCGCCCCGCGCTAGAGCGGCATCGAGAAATTCCCGGGAGATATCAGCTTGGGGCTCAGCACAGACACCGGGCCAGTCAGCTTCAACCACCCGGCGTGCGTGCTCACCATCGGGTACTGCTGCTGTGGTTGCAGCAGCTCGACTGCCGTCCAGCGGGCGACTGTTAATGACAAACAGATGCAGGCCGATTAACCTCTGCAGTATTCGATACAATCCTGCTGCAACCGCCCCGCCTGTTCCCCAATACGTTCTGTTCTCTTTAAAACGCGCTAACATATGGCAGTCAAAACCACATCCATGCATTTGAAAGATCAGCATATCATGGTCAGTGGCGGCTGCAGCGGCATCGGTTGGGCCACCGCATGTCATGCTGCCACAGCCGGAGCCCAGGTCACCGTCCTTGACCTCACACCCCCTCCCGCCCAGGTTGAGGGTATCAGCTACGCCGAGTGCGACGTCACGCGCATTGAACACTGGCAACAGGTTGCGTCCGCTTACCCTTGTCCCCAACACCTGTTTCTTAACGCCGGTGTGATGAGTGCACCCAATGGAGCGACGGCGGACGCATACCAATTCAGCGCCACCGATGCTGCGGCTTATCAACGGATTCGCGCCGTTAACCTGGATGGTGTGGTGTTTGGTCTGCAGACCTGGCTGCCGCTGATGCCACGCGATGCCAGCGTGGTGGTCACGGCTTCACTGGCCGGGCTGCACGCTTATCCTTTTGATCCATTGTATGCACTGACAAAACACGGTCTGGTGGGCCTGGTGAAAAGCCTGGCGCCAAATCTGCGCGCGCAGGGTATCAAGCTGCACGCGCTCTGCCCGGATCGGGTGGATACTCGATTGCTCCCCGAGGCCACCAGAAGTCGCGGATACCTCGATCCTGAAGTGGTCGCTGCCGCCGTCTGTCAATTGTTTAACGAACCCAGCAGCGGTTTTGCCTGGGCTTTGGATCTGCAGTCGGGGTCAACAGGAGAAGTGCCATTGCGACGCGTGCCCGGGCCGGGTTCAGGATGGCGGCAGCGGCTTCGCAGGTTGTTTCACAACTGACCGGACCAGTCGTCACCAAAAACATCTTTGCCGATCGTCCAGTACTCACCCAGACCGGGATGTTGCGCCGCGCTGAAATCATCCAGCACACCAGCGCCAGCCGCAATATTCTCCGCCGTATGTTCTTCATCCGGCAGGTGCAGACCATTGCTGAGCTGGTTGCGCACCCGATGAATATAGCCTCCACCGAGTTCAAAGACACCACCGTTTTCGGTCGTTTGCGGATGACTCAGCCAGACGGCGAGCTGAGCCAGGTAGCGCGGACCAAACGGGCTGGCGGCCTGCTCTTCATTGCTGCGCCCGGTCATACGCGACGCGGCAAATGGGGCCACCGCATTGCTGTGGATATTAAACTCCGCACCTTCCATCGCGAGCGCCTTGCTGAGGCCGAGCATGGCGGCCTTGGCGGCGCTGTAGTGGGCAAAATTTGGCGCCGCATACAAGCCAAAGGGAGATGAGGTGAACAGCAACCGGCCGAACTGGCGCTCCAGCATATGCGGCCAGACCGCCTGGCTACATGCGTAACTGCCTTGCACGTGAACGTCCAGCATGTGTTGCCAGCGCTCCGGTGTCATATCGGCAAACGCGGTGGGGTAGGCAATGCCCGCATTGTTCAGCAATACGTCAACCTGCCCCCACTGTGCCAGCGCAGCCGCAATGATCTTTTCGCCATCCACCACAGAATCATAGTTTGCGATCGCATGGCCATTTGCCGCAGTAATTTCCGCCACCACCGCATCTGCAGCGGCTTGATCACTACCCTGGCCGCCCACACTGCCCCCCAGGTCGTTGACCACAACGCGGGCCCCACGCCGGGCAAACTCGTGTGCGTAGGCGCGGCCTATACCATTGCCAGCTCCGGTGACAACCACAACACGGTCTTCAAAAGTCAGATTCGACAAGGTTGCTCCATCATATTCAATTTTTGCAAACGACCAGTTTAACCGGGTTCATTCAAGAGTCGCAAAACTCTCAGCCTGATTCGATTGAGCGGGCTCATACTGCACCAGACCACGGGTGGCGTACATCAAGGCGGACAAACCCAGAATCAGCACGGCGGTCCCCACCAGTAAGGCATAAGCCTGCAACTGCAACAGGATGTAAAGGCAACTGTACAGCACAACCAGAATTGAGCCGGCCCAAACCGTCAACGCTTTTTGCCTTGTCATCATATAGACATACCAGGCAATCAACCCGGTCAGCAGACAAGTGGCTCCCAAGTAGGCCACCACAAAGGCAATGTGCTCTGACAGAGACAGCACGGTCTGATAAAACAGGACCAGCGCCGCGCCGATGACGGCAAACTGCATATAGTGGAAACGCAAAGGCACCAGCAGTTCGAAACAAACGAAGGCCAAAAACGTCAAACCAATAAAGAGCACCGCATATTTCAAGCCCCGATCAATGATTGAGTAACTGGTAACCGGTTCAAACAAACCTACAGACGCGATGCTGCTGTCAAGCTTGGGCGGCTCACTGCCCAGGATCCAGGAAGCGGGTAGTTGCCGCGCCAGTTTGTGGATTTTCCACGACGCAGCAAATCCACTGTCCCCAATCTCAAAGCGCGCCGGCAGGTAAGCTCCGCTAAAACTTGGATGCGGCCAGGTTGAGGCCAGGCGCACCTGCGTGGAAGCACCCAGCGGCGCGAACGCGTAGTGCTGGGTACCTTTCACTGCCAAATCCAGACTGAATGCAATGGCTTTATCTGTGGGTAACGTTGCCACAGGCGCATGCACACCGCCCGGCAAGCCACTGCCGCCGTTACCGGAGTGGAACTCGATCTGCCTGTCCGCAATGGTCAGTGGACTCATAGCTTCGATCGATCTTGTATTGCTGAGACCCAACACAACACGGGCATCCTGCAACTTTAGCTGCACACTCGACTCACTCGGACTTGGAATGATGAACTTACCGGTGATTCGGCTTTGCGACTGATACACCGGTACCTGGTATATCGCGCGGTAGCGGTACTGATGATCTAAACTGCCGTCAATATTCAATGCTTCTGGCAGGTAAACCCGCTGACGTAACCCCGTGCGCTGAACTTCTTCTCCTGCTTTATTGTGGGCGATGTAGGTAAACGATTCAGGTACCACAAGAAACGGACCAGACAGCGTCAGAGAATCACCCCAGCTGTCACTGACTTCCTGCACTACCGAGCGATAGTAATTCTGCCGTTCATCAGCCACGCCCTGCACAAAGGCTAAGGGGATCAACATCAGAAGCGCTAACAAAGCCACACCGGCATAGCGCACCCCAAGACCTGACAACATTCTGTTCATGTTTTACTCCTGCAAAAATGTATTTCGCGTCGCCGGTTGATCTTTAAGCGCCAAAACGGCGCTGCCGACCGGCATACCACTGCAACGCGGCTCTGAAATCCGCAGCCGTGAACTCAGGCCACATACGGGGGCTGAAATACAACTCACTGTGGGCACATTCCCACAGCAGAAAGTCGCTCAACCGCTGCTCGTCACCGGTGCGCACTAGTAAGTCAAGTGGCGGCGTGTTGCCTCTGATGAAATGATCGAACTGGTCCAGGCTGGCGGAGCCGCCAAGCTGTCTGGAAGCCTGCCAGATGGCCCAGCGCGCACTGTAGTCAATGGCAATTCGCAAACAACAGTCCCCACACCGGGTATCCGTGACCATCTGTTGTGCACGTGCCCGCAACGAATGCGGCAACCTATCGAGGCGCCCAACAAATTCAACTCGTATGGATGAGCTCAGGCACTCGCGACGCAGCGTTGCCAGCTTAAGTTCAGCCAGACACAACAAGTTATCTGTGGCCGCTTTGCCCCGTTTCCAATTTTGAGCTGAAAACGCAAACAGAGTAACGCACCGAACACCCGCTTCCCGAGCTGCTGTAAGTATTTCACTGATGTTGTCTGCACCGCGTTGATGCCCAGCCATAGTGGGTAATCCCCGCGCGCGCGCCCAGCGTCTATTGCCATCCATGATGATGGCAACGTGGGCGGGGGATGAAGCTTCCGCTTCCACTTCTACTTTTACTTTTGCTTCCACTTCCATATCTAACATCTCTTATTTGATCTAAAGTACTTTGCATTACAAAGTACATACACAAAAAAATGCCGGCCATGCGACCGACACCAACTCAGCTAAGTCTTTGTGGTTACTTGAATCAATGCCTGCATATGCTTCAGGTATCGCTTCAAAGCTGAACGACCGGCAGGTGTTATGCGATACTCCGTGCGCGGCACACGATCAGCAAACGACTTGGCACATTGTATGTAACGGGCTTGCTCCAGCTTACGCGCGTGCGTGCTGAGATTGCCATCTGTTACCGCAAGCAGATCGCGCAGGTCGCGAAAAGTCAGTTTAGGGCTGACTGCCAGGCTGGACAGAATGCCGAGCCTCACCCGATCATTCAGCAGTTTCTGATAGTCTCCCGCTTCATCATGCACAAAACCCGTGATTGCGCGCAGGGACTTAACCTTCTGATTAGTTTTTAATTCGGATTTCGATTCGCTTTTTACGCTTTTCGATTCGCCCGTTCTGGCCTGATTGCTCTTAGCCACCATATTTTTTAGCCGCCATGTTTTTTGTACACCCATATCCCAAAAATCAAATGTAGGCCACCAAACGCGGCCCCCAGAAGAACATTAAACCAGCCCGGCAGGACCAGTGTGATCATACCCATCAGCATAAAACACAACCCCATCCAGCGTACCGGCTGCACAGAATAGCTGCCTGCCGCAACCACGCCACAGCCGTAACACAGCATCCACATCGCTGGTATCAAGCCTACCAGCTCATGCGGGTAAGTATCCGCGGCTGAACCCGCCTGCAACCACAGTCGCGACCAGAGGGCCGCTGTTAACACGGCCCCAACCACCAGACTGGGTAACAAACATAGAACAAAGCGCCGCAACGGATCCCAGTGCACCGCACCGGAAGACAGCCTCGCCTTATTCACACTGGCCACACCACCAACAACAACCGCCGCCAGCGCTGCATAAATCCAGCACAATAACTGGTCTGTCACCAGAAACTGGTTCTGCGCCCATACAGCGGCGGCAATTCCAACAACACCCATCAACATGCCTCCCAAGCCTGAAACGGAAGAAGTACCTTCTGCACGGTCCATGGCTGCTCGGATGAAATCCAAGTCCTGCTCAGCTTTACTGCGCATATTGACTAACATATTCGAATGCTAACCGACTCGGATCTTCGTTTCCATATCAAACTACTTTTCAATACAAAGTAGTTTGAATTTTAATAATTGGATCACATCTTGATGTTCGTAATTCTTACTGCATGTTCCACTGCAGTATCAACGATGTAACAACGGTCTAGTGACAGAACGATCATCGAATCTTGCACACCACCCACTGATACGGTATCAAGTACATCCATTCGGCAGCACAGGCACGCACGCTGCGGGCCTGCACGGACCTGCAGCTGATACACATTGAATATTTCCTGGACCCGCCCAAACGGTTACCACGGCTACGTTCTGATTGGCTATTCATTTGCCATCTGCTTTCTGGCGTCAGCTTTCTTTCTGCACGCCCGGGGGGTCTTCTTTCCCCATTGGATGGCAGACTTTGATGTCAGCAAAACCCAACTGTCCCTGGCTGTCAGCCTGACGCTTTTTACCGGCAGCTGCTGCGCACCGATCACCGGTTACATGATTGACCGTTTCCCCTTACGCACCATTATCTGCATCGCTTCACTGTGGCTGGCCACAGGCTATCTACTCATGCAGGGGGTATCGACTTATCTGATGCTGCTTTTTGTCCTCATCCCCTTTCAGGGCGTGGGTTGGACCGGCGTCGGTCCTCTGGTGCACACCAAACTGATGGTGAATTGGTTTAACCGCAACCGGGGCACTGCCCTGGGAGTCGCCCTGATGGGCCTGTCAGCCGCCGGTGTTGTCATTCCACCGGTGAATGCGTATCTCGCGGAAACATTTGGCTGGCGGAATGCTTATCTCTTCTATGTGGCCCTGCTGTTGCTCGTGGCCATCCCGCTCACGCTGGTGCTTGTGAAACAAAGCCCCGCGGATATCGGTCAGCGAACCGACGGAGATCCCCCCGACCCCACCCCTCAGCCAGCCCAGGCAGTCGCAGATGCTCCCGGTGAAGCGTATGCAAAAGAGCATCCTCTGACGGCGTACCGCGAATTTGTTACCTCTAAAGCATTCTGGAGCGTCGTGCTGACATTCGGGCTGATGAATGGGGTCTATTCAGCCATGATCACCCACCTGCCAACCTACCTGACCACAGAATTGAACTACTCTTTGTACGACGGCGCCTACCTATTAACGATATCGGGCGGTTTTGCAATTGGCGGGAAGGTGTTGATGGGCTGGATGATGGACCACCTGCCGGCCAAGGTCACCGTCATGACCGGGGTGACTTCATATCTGTGCTCAACACTCTGTCTCATTTACGTGAATTCCTACCCGATGTTGATGCTGGCCGCCGCCTTGTTTGGTATCGGGTTCGGGGGCATGGTGCCGGTGCGCTCGGTATTGATTTCCCGGCTGTTCGGCACCGACAAATTTTCCCGCGCCAACGGCTTACTGAGTTTTTTCCTGGCGCCGGCAACATTCTGGGTACTGCTCACGGGGTATATCGCTGATACGTCGGGCACCTATGTCAGCGCGTTTCAGATCTGGTCCGTGGCCTTCGTATTGGCCGGCATAGTGAGTTTAATGATACGTTTACCGGACCGCAGCGTAGCCTGATCCGTCCGGCCTACTCTGACTCAACCCACCCCACGCAACATACACAACAGAGGAAACCGACAATGGCAGCGCTGAAACTTGGCATTCAAATGGGCTACTGGGGCGCCGGCCCCAATCCGCAGATGGTCGCCGTCGCCCAGGAGGCAGAAAAACTCGGTTACGATGCTCTGTTTACCGCCGAAACCTGGGGCTCCGACTGTTTTACCCCGTTGAGCTGGATTGGCGCGCACACCGAACGGATCCGCCTGGGCACCGGTGTTGTGCAACTATCTGCCCGCACACCGGCAGCAACCGCCATGGCCGCGCTGACGCTGG
>JBCCUW010000175.1:0-8195 GCA_039196385.1 Pseudomonadota bacterium | reverse complement strand
GCCCGAACAGTACGGCAGGCCACAACACCGATGATACAGAAGGCCGTGTGCTGGTCACCCTGGGCGGGCAGGCGTATTGCCCGCGCACTTCAGCGGGGATGTTCTGGAACAATCAGGTCCTGGACTTTCGCGTGCTCGGCTGGGGACCTGTTGTCGTGCGCCGTTATCTGGATGGCGAACAGTTGGTCTGGGAATATGTGGACGGCAGCGTCACGCGCATGAATCGTCTGTGTGAGCTGCCGCCGGAGCACAAGGTACCGACCCCGCGGGGTACCGGCCTCGTGCTATTCTAAAGTGCTGTTCTAGAGTGCTGTTCTAGCCGAGCGATCAGAAGTCGGCAGACAACGATATGCCGATCTGGCGTGGTTCACCCAACTGAGTAAAGGCACGGTCGGTATAGCCGTCGCGCGGATCGTTACCAAAGAAAAAGCCCCGTACAAAATAATCTTCGTCGCTCAGATTGCGGCCCCACAAACGTGCCTGCCAGCGGTCCGCCCGATAGGTCAGACTGGCATTCCACAACTCGTACGCGTCACTCTCGACGTTATGGGTATCGGAAAAGAAAAACTCGTCCTTACCTTCCAATTCGAGGCGCAATGACCAGCGCTCAGTAAAGTCGTACTCAAGCCCGGCAAAAAACTGGTAGCTGGGCGCCTGAGCTTGCTCACGCGACGGCGCGACCACCCCTTCGCCATTCACATAGCGGTCGTATTCCGTATCGAGCAAACCCAGATTGGCGAACAGCGCCAGCTGATCGTTGACCTGAAAATGGCTCTCCAACTCCAGTCCCTGGTTAAATCCTTCTGTGGCGTTGCCACGAAACTGAATAAATTCAACCGCATCTCCAATGCCAATAGGCCGGGTGACGGAGGTGGCAATCTGGATGTCATCCCGCTGCATATAGAACAGCGCAGCACGCAGCGCCAGACGCTGATCCAGAAGGCGGGTTTTGTAACCCAGTTCATAATTCAGCAGCGTTTCATCATCATATTCGATAAGGTCCACCGGCAGCGTGCCGTCCACGTTAAAGCCACCGGCGTTATAACCCCGGCTCACGCCAGCGTACAGCAGCCCGCCGTCCTCCATGTCGTACTCCAGCAGGACACGCCCACCAACAAGGTTGTTGTCAGGGCTGAGGTCAACACCCTGGGTATCATCATAATCCGCTTCATGCCGTTCATATCGGGCACCAAGAGTCAGGCGCCATTGCGCTGCCAGCTGCCCGGACAACTCACCGTAAACTGCAGTTCGATCCATCGAAAAGTCACTGGATGAAATACCACTGAAGGTGTACTGCCGTTCCAGATCGACATCCTGCTGCAAGGCAAACACCCCGACCACCCAATCCCAGGCACCGTTCCACAGCCCCGCGCCGGGCTGTGACAGCAGGCGACCTTCGAGAGTGGTGGTCGTACGCTCACGAATATAACGATCAGTTGAAGAATAGCCGTCGGGAAAGCCTGCGAAGGTCCAATCTTCATCGTAACCATAGTCAACGTCGCTGCGCGCAGAGGCCAATGAGCCTTCGAACAAGAGCCCATCTGTCAGCATCCAGTTAACACTCAAAGCTGCATAAGCGGTTTCCTGCTCGTCAAAGCCAGGCTCATCGGACAACGTATTTCGATCATTATCCAGCGAGAAGGCATCGTAACCGTTGTTAACGTCTACATACCCCAGGCTCAACTTCCAGTCGCTGGCACCGGCGCCCCAGACCAGTTTGGCACGCACGCTGCGCTCATCGTGGTTATCCGTATTTTCGCGGCCCTGAAAGTTGTTATCGATGAAACCATCATCACGATAACGCTGCGCGCTCAAACGAAAACCAATCTCTTCAGTGAGCGGGCCTGAGACCACGGCCCCCAATCCCAACGCCCCATAGTCACCGGCATCCAGGCGCACTGACGAGGTCAGGGTCTGGCTGGGTGGCGGGGTGACGACATTAATGAGCCCTGCTAACGCGTTGGCGCCATAAAGTGTGCCTTGCGGTCCGCGCAGCACCTCAACCTGCTGCACATCAAACAGGGTTGCCGCGGCACCAACACCGCTGAGATCAACCCCATCCACAATCAACCCAACAGACGAATTCAGCGGCTCGTCGAATTGACTGCGCTCACCGATACCCCGTATCTGAATATATCGACCACGGGAGGCGCCGCTGGCAAAATTGACGTTGGGGGCTTGCGCCAAAACCTCTTCCAGATGATTCACCACAGTACCGGCGTCCTGCAGCTTAATCACGCTGGCGCTGCCCGCAAGGGTATCCAGCGTGGTCGCGCGAAATTCAGCCGTCACCACAATTTCTTCAATCAACCCCTGGGTGTTTTCCACAGGTTGGGCCACCTGCGCTACCACCTGCTGCGCAGGCAACATGACGCTAAATATGGTGGTCAGAAATAAAATTTTCATGGCGACTCCTCGGGTTCGAACGATTAATTCACACCTAAGGAGCGAGAGGCTGGCTAGGATCAACCTATCCCTACGCCGGTCTTAACCGGATCAGGTTCAAAGGGTCCGTCAATGACGTCTCAGGCGCGGGGCCACCCCTTAGGTGGCGCGCATTAAACCGCAAACCTGCGCTGATTGTCGAGCCTCTATTCAGTTTAGATTCACTGAAGCTACGCTATGGTGTCCGCTGAACTTCCCAGAGGGCGTAAAAAATGGATGAATATCAATCACTTATCCAGGTCATAGCACTCACAATGGGGGTCGCCTGGGCGACCGGTATCAACCTTTATGCCACGGTGGCCAGCCTGGGTATCGCCGCTACAGCAGGATACATCGATCTGCCCCCAACCCTGGAGATGGTCCAGGACCCCATGGTTATCATGGCCGCAGGTTTTATGTATTGCGTGGAATTTTTTGCCGATAAAACGCCAGGCGTCGATACCGGCTGGGACGCTCTGCACACCTTTATCCGCATTCCTGCTGGCGCCATGCTGGCCGCCGGTGCGGTGGGTGATGTCAGCCCGGCGCTGAGCATTGCCGCAGGGCTGGTCGGTGGCGGTGTCAGCGCCACCACGCATGCGTTGAAAGCGGGTTCACGAGTGATGATCAATACGTCACCCGAGCCTTTCAGTAACTGGGGCGCTTCCCTGCTGGAAGACCTCGCGGTATTCGCCGGGCTGTGGGCAGCCCTGCAGCATCCAGTACTATTCGTCCTGTTGTTCATTGCTTTTCTGGCAGCCGCGATCTGGCTACTGCCTAAGCTGCTTCGGGGTCTGCGCAGTCTCGGTCACAAGGTCGGCGGCTGGGTGCGCCGCGACCAGCACCGGCATGACAAGCAGCTGAAAGATCTGGCGGACGCAGGGGTAATCACCCCGGGCGAGTATGAAGTCGCCCGCACAAGGATTGTGTAAGCTTTCATCGCTTTTCCATAATAAAACCGGTATTTCATGGCAAACTAGCGAGTGCCCGGGCTCAACGGCCCGGGCATGACTTGTCTGCCACCCGATTTTGCAGGTTAATTTGGCTACCCGAAAATCCAAACGCCGTCGCACATCCGCAACCAGTGACAGTCGATGGCGCCTGGCCGCAAAGTTTGTGCTCTACAGCGGCCTGTTGGTGACCCTGGGTGTGCTGGGTTACCTTGTTTACCTTGACCGTACGGTCACCAGCACGTTTGACGGACGTCGTTGGTCAATTCCAGCTCAGGTTTATGCCCAACCTCTTGAACTCCACGCTGGCGCTGCCATCGACCGCTTTGATCTGCAGGCAGAATTGCAACGCCTGGGTTACCAGGCTGATGCCAATCTGCGCAACCCAGGTACCTATAAAGTCCGCGGCGATGCGCTGCAGATTTATCTGCGTGCTTTTCAATTTATGGAACGCCACCGCCCGAGTCAGCGCATCGATGTGCGTTTTGCAGGTGCAGCAATTGAGGCTATTTATAACGAAACCGGTGAGGTGCCGTTGATTCGACTGGATCCCGCCACCATCGGCAGTTTTTTCCCGGCGCACGGCGAAGATCGCTTGATTCTGACCCCGGACCAGGTTCCACCTTTGCTGTCCGAAGGACTGAAGGCCGTCGAAGACCGTAATTTTGACCGACACGTGGGGTTTTCCATTCGCGGTATCCTGCGCGCGCTGTGGGTCAATCTGCGCAGCGGCGAACGCCAACAGGGCGGCAGCACGCTAACCCAACAACTGGTCAAGAGTTACTTCCTGGACAACCGCCGCACCATTCAGCGCAAGCTGCAGGAAGTCGCCATGGCGGTGATTCTCGAGGCTCGATTCGCCAAAGAGGATCTGTTGACCGCTTATATCAACGAGATCTTTCTGGGTCAGAACGGTACTCGAGCAATCCATGGCTTTGGCCTGGGCGCGCTGTTTTACTTCAACAAACCGCTAAGTGAACTAAATGTCAGCGAAGTGGCCACAATGATTTCGATCATTCGCGGGCCGTCGTACTACAACCCTTTTCGCTACCCGGAGCGGGCCCAGGAGCGACGTGATCTGATCCTGAATATCTTTCACCGGGACGGGTTAATTGCGGCAGAGCAACTGGAGGTGGCTCTGCAACAACCGCTGGGGGTCATTGCCAGCCCCATCAGCGGCGGCGCCTACTATCCCGCGTTTATGGATCGAGTGCGTTACGAACTGCAGCAGTACTATGACCGCGAGGCGCTCAGTTCAGCGGGGTTACGCATCTTTACGACCATTCAGCCACGCAAGCAGGAAGCGGTGCAGGCAGCCGTCAGCATCACGCTGAATGACCTGGAAAGCAGTCGCAACCTGCCCAGCGGTTCGTTGCAGGGTGCAGCCCTGGTGGCGGACAGTCAAACCGGCGAAATCCTGGCGCTGGTGGGTGGGCGCAAAGGTCGGGTAGACGGTTTTAACCGGGCCCTGTCTGCCCGGCGTCCGGTGGGCTCACTGATCAAACCCGTGATTTATCTCAGCGCGCTGGAAGCCGGCATGCATCTGGCCAGTCCCATCGAAGACTCTGCAGTGACCATTCAGGCCAAACTGGGCCAGTCCCAGAGTGGGGAAGCCTGGACGCCAAAAAACTTCGATGGTGCGGAGCACGGGAGTCTGCCCCTGGTCAGAGCGCTGGCGGAATCGCTCAACCTGGCCACCGTTAACCTTGGTATGAAAATCGGTCTGGAGCAGATCCAGCAGCGTTTTGCCAACCTGGTCGGGCGCGAACCCGCCAATCGATATCCCTCGTTTCTACTCGGCGCTGAATCGCTGAGCCCTGTTGAAATGCTGGAGTTTTACGGCAATTTTGCCAGCGGCGGATTCCGCACGGTACCCAAGGCCGTGATTGCTGTGCTGGACGAACAGGGCAAGCCGGTCTCTCACCACCCCTTTGCGCTCCAGCAGACTATACAGGCTGATGATGTAGGCGCCATCAACCGCGCCCTGGAAATCACCATGGCCAAAGGGACCGGGCGCTCATCCCCTTATGCAAGGCATGGCGTTGCCGGTAAAACAGGCACCTCCAACGACAACCGCGACAGCTGGTTTGCGGGTTTCGACAATCGACAGGTTGCCGTGGTGTGGGTCGGACGAGACGACAATGCCGTGACCGGCTTAACCGGCAGCACCGGTGCACTGAGAGTGTGGAACATGATGGCCGCCAGAGATCCATTGGATCCGTTGCAACACATGCCCAGCCAGCAACTGGTGGAGATAGAGTACCTGACGGGGCTGCGCGCCCGTGCCAATTGTGCAGACGTGGTGCGACTGCCGATGACAAACGAACAGCTTCAGCGCCTCCCCGTGAAGCCCGGTTGCGGGATACGCAACGGCTTCGGCGGTCGCCTCAGGCAATGGCTGGGCGAGTAGTACAGACGCTGCGGTGAGCGACGGTATTTGCCCAGGTAAAAACTGTGTAAACCCCACCAACCCAGCGGCAAATTAGCTATGATGGCCTCCTCCAATGTTTGGTCGATACAGTTTGGTCGATACCGTGTTGCAACTGCGCTACTTATACCTTGTCCTCATCAGCCTGTGGCTGACCGCTTGCGGGATCAACCCAACGCCACCGCAGGTTGAAGATCGCACGACACAACCCCCGGTTGAACGAGCCGGTGAACCGCCTGCCGCTGAGGTAAAACCACGCCAGACGACTTCTGCCGCCACCGCATCGCTGTTGGCTGCCGCAGAACAGGCCAGCGCGGACAACCAGCACAAAGACGCCATTGCTTACCTGGAACGGGCGGTGCGCATCGAACCGCGCGATGCCACATTATGGCTGCGGCTGAGCGCCGCTTACCTGGCCAACCGGGAACTGGATGCGGCCGCCCAGCACACCCGCAAAGCAATTGCGCTGGCGCGGGACCCGGACCTGCAGCGCGATGCCTGGCTGCAACTGGCAGAGATTGAGCAGGCACGTGGTAATTTCAGCGAAGCCCAGGCCCTGCGCAGGCAATGGCAAGCTGTGCGCAGCTGAGATTGAACTGCCGTTAGCGTTACGCTATTCCAAGCCAAATAGTTGAGATGCATATCCAGCTCAAGGCGAATGATCGAAATGCGCGATCAGCTAAGTGGCTCGAAGATAGCGGCAACGTTATATTCAGGAGCACGGGTTATGCAGTTGATATTCCGTTGAGTAGGCGTTATCTGGTCGAAGTACCATTTGCCAACTAAATCTCAAAGAATTTCGCGATATGGCATATCCCGAAGTGAGCATCGACCAGATGTCATATCTGGCGCTTCATTTAGCAATGAAGGAAGTTGTTGATGGCCAGGAAATCCAAACCGGATCCGGCACGGGCTTTTTGTACAAAAACGGCGGCCGATATTACTTGGTTAGCAATTGGCATGTCCTAACCGGCCTAGATCCGGTTACTAAAAGGACCAAGACCGCTCGGCCTCGTCTTGCCGAAATACCGATACTTAAAAGCAAGACGCCAATCCAATGGCGACGTATTCGTAAAGCCCTTTATGAAGACGAAGACATGGATAAACCTCTGTTCCTAGTACACCCCGAACATGGTTGCAGGATCGATGTGGCCGCGTTGCCGCTGAATCTTCCCGAAGGTTTGATGCCCACCTTACTTGAAGATCTGGACCTTGACGATTCCCCGCTTGAATTGATCGATGACGTTTACATCCTTGGCTTTCCCTATAGAAGAACAGGTGGGGGAAACTTCCCAATCGTGAAGCGCGGAAGTATCGCCAGCGAACCTGCTATTCCGATTGAAGAATTGCCAAAAATGTACATAGACACTGCGAGTCGAGAAGGTATGTCTGGCGCACCTGTTGTCTACCGGCGTATTGGAATTCATGGTCTGAAAAATGGGCTGCTCACATCAAAATCGTCTGTTGGAGAAATACGGGGTTTCGTTGGCGTCTACTCTGGACGAATCAAAGACGAAGACGATCAAGATAATCTGAAAGCACAGCTAGGCATCGTTTGGCGCAAAGAAGTGATCGATCAAATAATCGACGGTGGAGAACGTGAGAGCATAGACAATATGACCAACTAAATTGGTGTGTCTGGTCGGCGTAGCAATACGCTCAACTCGGCCGCGTCGGCCTTTATCTCCACCGACCATGTGCCAAACTTTTTATTGACCGCCATCATCGTCCTTTGATTTTCCAAACGGCAGCTTAGTTTGAGCATCTTCGGGTGGCAGATCAAGGTCAGACACCTTGAAAGCGTCTAAGCCTCCCTGTTTGGCGAACGCGTGTAGCGACGGATCGCCTGAATAGATTTTCGTCTCTCGGGCGACTTTTGCGCAGTGCCTTCACCCATTTGATAAACCGCGGATAGGTTTCGATGTCCGACACCAAGTTGAGCATCTGTGCCGGCGTGTAGGGTACAGTTAGCTCTTCGATATGGCCTGTCATGTCGAAGATATCCCACTATTTGGGGTGTCCGACCATGGGGCCAATTGCTTAGCCGATGCCGTTATTTGCGGACGTCCGTGATTGATCAGTGGGGCCATAGCTCGAAAAATGAGTGGTGAATCACCATCTATCAAGCGTAGTCGTGACTTGGTAAACAGAATATAGCCAAGGCGAAATAACAGAAATGAGGCGTTCCGATGAGCGAGGTAGCCGTCCTTCAGCCAAAGATATACAATCCAAAAGCGTCCCACATGGGACTGTTTTCGGGACTCTTGAAAGCGAAGAGAGAATTTGGCGGCGGCTCCATAGCTGTCGTCGATGGCGATGACCGAAAGCTCTCCTATAATGAGATTGTCCGGGCTGCATTTGCTCTTGGTTCCGCGCTGAAGAAAGGTACGCAG
>JBCCUW010000174.1:0-8208 GCA_039196385.1 Pseudomonadota bacterium | reverse complement strand
CTTTTTGCCCGTTACAGCCAGACTCATCCGGACCTGGCGTCAGAGTTCAAGCGCCGCATGGCCGGTGAACTACCCGCTGGCTGGGAAACCGAAATACAGGCTTTTGCACAACGCGAACAGGCGGCACTGAATGCCACTGCAACCCGTAAGTCTTCCCAGGCTGCCATTGGTGCGGTAGCAGCGGAGGTGCCGGAACTGTTTGGCGGCTCTGCAGATCTGACCGGATCCAATCTTACGCTTTGGGCTGGCGCCACTGCGGACCAACATATGAGTTATGGGGTCCGCGAGTTCGGTATGACAGCAGTCAGCAATGGTATGTTGCTGCATGGCGGATATCGGGTGTTTACCGGCACTTTCCTGGTGTTTATGGAATATGCCCGCAATGCGGTGCGCCTGGCTGCATTAATGCGGATACCCAATATTTTTGTCTATACCCACGACTCGGTTGCGGTCGGCGAAGATGGGCCCACCCACCAGCCTGTGGAACAATTGACCAACCTGCGCACAACGCCAAATCTGGCCACGTGGCGACCGTGCGATACCATTGAAACAGCGGTAGCCTGGGAGCTTGCGGTAGCCAGCAAAGACCAGCCCAGCGCGCTGATTTTTTCGCGCCAGAATACGCAACCCCAGCCCCGCAGCGACGCCGCTCTGGCAGCCATCCGGCGCGGTGGCTATGTCCTGCATGCGGAACCCTCTGGCAGCACCCCGGACGTGGTGCTGATCGCCACCGGCTCAGAGGTTGAGCTGGCGGTGGCAGCAGCGGCTCAACTGGAAAAACAGGGTAAGGTCGCCCGGGTTGTCTCCATGCCATGTGTAGAACTGTTCCTGCAGCAGGATGAGGCTTATCGGGAGCAGGTGTTACCTGCTGCCTTGCGTGCCCGGGTTGCGGTTGAAGCTGGCCATCCTGATTACTGGTATCGCCTGGTGGGTTTGGACGGCGCTGTTGTAGGCATAGATCGGTACGGTGTATCAGCGCCTGGTGGCCAGGCCATGCAGGCCATGGGGATGACGGTCGATAACGTGTTGTCGGCAGCACAACGGGTTATGTCCTGATCGCGCAGAGGTTTGACGGGATTGCGGGCATCACGCATATGAAGGAGATCCACTTTGACTGAACGCAAATTTCTGGCAGTGAGCAATGTTGACCTGACAGGCCAACGCGTGATGATTCGGGCTGATCTGAACGTGCCGATCAAAGAGGGCCAAATCACCAGCGATGCGCGGATTCGCGCTTCTCTGCCCACCATAAAACTGGCACTCGAGGCCAATGCGGCGGTGGTGGTGATGTCTCACCTTGGCCGCCCGGAAGAGGGCGTCTTCAGCTCTGAGGCTTCCCTCCAGCCGGTGGCTACACATCTGGCTGCTTTGCTTGGTTGCGATGTGCGGTTGCTGCCAGAGATCGCAGATTGTGCTGAGGTTCAGCCAGGTGAGGTTGCCCTGTTGGAGAACGTGCGCTTTTTCAAAGGCGAAAAGTCAGATAGTGATGATTTGGCTCAGGCACTGGCTGCACATTGCGATGTGTATGTGATGGATGCTTTTGGTACGGCACATCGCGCCCACGCCTCAACCCATGGCATCGGACGCTTTTCGGCTTGTGCGTGTGCGGGTTTGTTAATGGCCGGAGAACTGGAGGCGCTTGAGAAAGCCCTGGCTGCGCCAGCTGCGCCGATGATCGCGATTGTTGGTGGCGCCAAAGTCTCCACCAAACTTGAGGTGCTCGATGCCCTGGCGGACATTGCCGACCATATCATTGTCGGTGGCGGTATCGCGAACACCTTTATTGCCGCGGCAGGACATAATGTGGGCCAGTCACTGTATGAGCCGGACCTGCTTGATGCGGCGAGACGAATTGCAGAGAAGGTGAATATTCCCATTCCGGTTGACGTCATGGTCGGCAAAGAATTTGCAGCAACAGCGACGGCAGTTGTGCGAGGCATCGACGAAGTGGCAGACGATGAGATGATCATGGATATCGGGCCACGTACCGCGCGCGCCTGGGGTGAACAGCTACAGGCGGCTAAAACCGTATTGTGGAACGGCCCGGTTGGTGTTTTTGAGTTTGATCAGTTTGGTGAGGGTACCCGTATATTGGCTGAGGCCATTGCATCTGGAGATAGCTTTTCCATTGCTGGCGGTGGTGACACGCTGGCGGCCATCGACAAATACAACATTGCCGAGGCGATTTCCTATATCTCTACGGGGGGAGGCGCCTTTTTAGAGTTTGTGGAGGGCAAAACCCTGCCTGCGGTAGCGATGCTGCAGCAGCAGGCCGGCTCCTCTTAGAAATTACAAACTTCGCACAGGGGGCCTCTTCAGGCCTGCCTGCTAGGTTGCTGAAGCGCTGACAATTGCCGCAATGGTACTGTCCAGTGTGCTGTCGAATTCTGTGTCTGACTGGCCAGCGCTCAACCCTTCGCTTAATGCTCGGGAGAAACTGGCAATCATGCCATTGTTTTCGCTGAGCATCTGATTGGCGACTTCACGGCTGTACCCGCCCGACAGGGCAACCACCCTCAGGGTGCCGGTTTGCTCAATCAAACTACGGTAGAAGTTAGCCTCTTCAGGCAATGTCAGTTTAAACATGACCGGCAGATCGCCGCTGACGTTTTCCATGCCTTTAGCCAGGGCGTCCCGCAGCAATGCTTCGCAAGCGGCTTTTTCCGGCGCGTTAATGTCCACTTCCGGCTCGATAATCGGCACCATCTGGTGGTTCAGGACTTGCTGTGCTGTCTCGAACTGCTGGTCTACTACGCGTTGAATTGCGTCGGCATTCGGTTGCTTGATGACTGAACGCATTTTGGTGCCGAAGACATTCAGGCCCACTGCTCGTTCGAGCAGTTGATCCAGACCGGGATTGGGTTTCATCACCTGCACGCCGTCTTCTTCATCGGCCAGGCCTTTGTCGATTTTCAGGAACGGGATAATGGCCTTTTCCTGCCACAGGTAATCCGGGGTCGGCTTGCCTGCAACCTCTCGGTCCATAGTCTGTTCAAACAGGATTGCGCCCAGAATGCGGTCACCGCCGAAAGCCTGGCTGGTCATGATACGTGTGCGCATGGCATGCACCAGATCGAACATTTCGCCTTCGCTGTTGTAGGCCGACTCTTCTACACCATACGCTGCCAGCGCCTTAGGTGTGCTGCCGCCGCTTTGATCCAGCGCTGCAATGAAGCCTGTGGCAGAACCTGCTTTTTCAAGTTGCTTGGCAAATATCGCATAGTTGTCGGCCGCACGGGCTTTGATGTCACTCATAGTTGGTCCGAAGTGGGTAAAAAACGCGGTATTTTAGGAGGGATGCTGCTTTATGTATATGCTATGCCGCATGAATAAAAAACAAAATTCAGCGGAAGCGGAAGAACGAGAATTGCCACACAGTCTGCTGTTGCAACGGGGTGCTACCGCGCTGGATGCGGTGTCTCTGAGGCGCGCGCTGGCGGATCTCGATGGCGCTGCGCTGCAAGTGCCTGAGTTAGTTGATTACCAGCAGTTTTACGGCTTTGACCACTTGCTGGGTGATGCGACGCACCAGATAAAAAAGCTGAAGCTGGGTGATGAACATCTGGCGGTGCACTATTTTCTGCCGCCTCGGATTGTTGGCCATGTGATGCTTTGTCATGGCTATTATGACCATGTCGGTCTATATGGACATCTGTTGCGCTATCTGCTGCAACACGATCTCGCCGTGGTGGCATACGATCAGCTGGGTCACGGGTTGTCTTCGGGTGCCGCGGCAACCATTGACAGCTTTGATCGATACGTCGAAGCCACGCTGGCCGTGTGGCAGTTTGCTTGTGCAGACCTGTCGGTTTCCGCAGAGCAGTCGTGGCACTGGCTGGGTCAGAGCATGGGCGGGGCGGTGCTGCTGGAAACCTTGCATCAGCAGCCCGATCTCCCCATTGCAGAACTGGTGCTGTTTGCGCCCCTTGTGCGGCCTTATGGCTGGTGGCTGTCGCAGATGGCGTTTGCCATCGCCAAGCTGACGGTGGAACAGCGGCCTCGACGTATCACCCGCAATGCGGAAAACCTCGAGTTTATGCATTTGCAGCACGCGGACCCGCTGCAAGCTAGAATTCTACCCGTGGCCTGGGTACAGGCGATGGTGGATTGGTTTCAGCGTTTTGAACAGTATCCCGCAGCAGAGCTGGCGCCAAAAATCATCCAGGGACATCGCGACCGCACCGTCAGCTGGCGCCACAATTACAAACTGTTAGGTGAGCGGTATCCTCAGACTGAATGGTGTATTTTGCCGGAGGCCAGCCATCATCTGGTGAACGAGTCTGACATCCTGCGCGGCAAGATGTTTGCCTGGCTCGACCAGCATTGCCAATGGAAATCGGCTCATAACTCTGATTTATCAGCCTGAAAGAAGCTCGGGGTATCCGGGATTGTGGAGAAATGTAAATGCTTGATGCTGTATTACCCTCGTCTTTGATCCGCACGGATGCTGATAGTCTTGCAACTTGGGGTAAAGACTGGACAAACGGATTTACGGTCGCGCCCAGCGCCGTGGTCTTTCCTCAGGAAATCGCTCAGGTTGTGGCTTTGGTCGAGTACGCTCGGGCTAATGCGGTCGCCCTGGTGCCATCCGGGGGGCGCACCGGCTTATCAGGCGGTGCCATAGCGGGTCAGGGTGAAGTGGTTGTGTCTTTTGATCGTATGCAGCAGATACTCGATTTTAACCCCCAGGACAAACTGGTCCGCTGTCAGGCGGGTGTTGTCACTCAGGCACTGCAGGAGTTTGCTGTTGAGCAGGGGCTTTTTTATCCGGTTGATTTTGCCTCATCCGGGTCGAGCCAGATTGGTGGCAACGTCGCGACAAACGCCGGCGGGATAAAGGTAATTCGCTATGGTCTGACCCGGGACTGGGTCGCCGGCATGCGTGTTGTCACTGGCACTGGACAGCTGCTGGACTGCAATACCGGGCTGGTCAAGAACGCCACCGGTTACGATCTGCGCCACCTGTTTATCGGCTCCGAAGGGACCCTGGGCTTGATCTGCGAGCTGGACATGCGCCTCACTACACCACCTGCGGCGCAGATGGTCATGGTGCTTGGTGTACCGGAGGTGGCGCAACTGCTGAATGTGCTGAGCACCTTCAGCAGTCATTTGACCCTGTCCGCTTTTGAGTTTTTCTCCGATCTGGCGTTGAACAAGGTGCGCGCCCATCGCGATATACCGGCGCCGCTGGCGCAAAGTGAAGCCTACTATGCGCTGCTCGAATTTGACGAACCCGATCTGGACCGAGCGATGCAGGCCTTCGAACATTGCGTGGCTGAGGGTTGGGTGACGGATGGTGTTGTGAGCCAGTCACAGGCTCAGGCAGCGGCGCTGTGGCAACTGCGCGAAGGCATTTCCGAAAGCATTGCGCCGTATACGCCCTACAAAAACGACCTGTCAGTGACCATTACGCAGATTCCGGAGTTTCTTGCTGAAGTTGATCAGTTTGTTGGGGACAGCTATCCGGACTTTGAGGTGTGCTGGTATGGACACATTGGTGACGGCAATCTGCACCTGAACATTCTCAAGCCTGAGCATCTCAGCGTGGCGGAGTTTATGGCCAAGGGCCATGCGATGAGTCCGAAAATCTTTTCCCTGGTGCAGGCGCGCAGCGGCAGCATTTCGGCAGAGCACGGCGTAGGTTTGCTGAAACGCGACTTTCTCGAGTACAGCCGCAGCGCGGCAGAAATTGATCTGATGCGGGGCTTAAAAAGCCTGTTTGATCCGGATCAGATTCTTAATCCGGGCAAACTGTTAGCAGAATGATTTGGGCATGTGCTCATGAGTTCGAGCGAAAACGCAGGAGGCCCTCCTGAGCGACAGTCGCCACTCGCTGGCCGGCAGTATTGTAGATAGCACCAAATGCCAGGCCGCGGCCAGCGCTGGCTACCGGACTTTCCAGCGCGTACAGCAGCCAGTCGTCGAATGTAACCGGTTGATGAAACCACATGCTGTGATCCAGACTTGCGCCAATCAGCTGTCCCCGGTCTGCATGGGGTCGCCAGGCGGTGTCCAGCAAGCTGCGATCGCTGGCGTAAACTAACATCGCAAGGTGCATCTGGGCGTTGTCCGGCATCTCACCGTTTGCGCGCAGCCAGATCTGTTGCGTTGCGGTTTGTGGCTGGTCGCCTGTGATCGGTGAAGCCATGCGCACGTCGATGGGCATGTCGCGCCAATAACTGCGGCCCCGCAGATCATCTCTGTTGGGCAGGCTTTCAGGTGGCGGTGCGCCAGGCATGGGCTGCTGATGATGGACACCTGCTTCAGGGCGGTGAAAGCTGGCCTGCAGTTGAAAGATCAGGGCGCCGTTCTGCCATGCTTCGACCCGACGTACAGCAAAATTGCGACCCTGTTTGCTGGCCAGGCAATGGTACTCGATATCCTGCTCCGGGCGTCCGGGTTGCAGGAAATAGGCGTGCAGGGAGTGGAGTGGGAACTCCGTTTCGCTGAGCTGCGCCGCCATGGTGGCCTGAGCGGCAACCAGACCGCCGAACAGGCGCGCCTGCGCGCCCACCCCGCCTTCACCCGCGCCACCCACAAATATCGAATGTTCTGCACTTTGCTCTCCCAGTGCAGCAGGTTGCAGAGCGAGCCGCTTCAGTAGACGCTCGAAACGGGTGAGGGGTGCGCTCACGTGTCGGCCAGCTCGCTGACAGGACGATCCACGGGATCCCCGTACTCCGACGGCTGCAGCGAGGTCCCTAAAGCAATGCGGTACCCCTGGCTCTTCTCCGCGTGGACCGCGCCCTGCGGTACCACTACTTTTGTCCCGGTTGGACAGTAATGTGTGGTGTTATCCGCGCCGGTCAGAATCAGGTCACCATCAAGGATATAAAATTCAGCGTCAAAGCGGTGCCAGTGCGGATCGTTATCTACAGGCGGCACATCCAGTGTGGTGGTAAAAGGGTACCGTTCAGCGAGTTGCTGCAAGGCGTGAGCATCACTGATTGCTGGTCCGGGTTCAGTTGTGACAGACATAAGTTAATTACTCCAGATTCGGTTTGCGGCGACTGTTTTTCAGCTGGCCGCGCTGTTTTTTCTGCTTCAATCGATTGCGCCTGGCGGCCCCGGAGGGTTTGGTTGGGACTCGTTTTTTGGGCGCTACAAAAGCCTGGGACAACATGTTTTGCAACCGCTGCATGGCGTCTTTGCGATTGCTTAATTGTGAACGATGCTGATCAGCCTGGATCACCAGTTCCCCGGATTTGTTGATCCGGTTGCGCTGTTGATGCTGCAGTCTCCGGTGCACGGCTGGGGGCAAGCCCAACAGCTCGGTTTGTACCCGTAATTCAACCGCTGTGGCGGTTTTGTTCACATGTTGGCCGCCGGGTCCGGACGCCTGTACAAAGCTGAATGTGCAGGCCGCGGCGGGAATATCAATGGATCGATGCATACCTGCTCTGGTCATTCTCAATGCTCAGGCGTAAAGAGTCAGAGGCTGCCAGTTCCCTGAGAAGTGCTGGGTGTTCAAAAACACTTCAGTTTGCGCGCAGGGGGCCAGCGCCTGTTGACGTACCATGGTGACCTGGGGTTCCAGCTCGTATCCGATAATTGCCTGAGCGTCCAGATCGAGCAGACCAAATCCTGGCCGGTGCACACGTTTAAGCGTACCTGCGTTCACCAGCAGCAGCTGTTGAAAGTGGATCAACGTGCGGTAGTGGACATGGCCGTTGACGATATAATTGAAGTCAGCGTCCGCGATTATGTTATCCAGGATATTGCAACGCTCGATGGGCATGCGTTCTGTACCCGGCCAGATTTTCTGCAGATCATTGTGCCCCATGCCGTGACACAGCAGCAGACGACCCTGGCTGGTTGGCACGGTCATCTGTACCGGCAGCGCCTCCAGAAAGTCGACAGTAGCCTGGCTGACAAGATGACGGTGGTGGGCGTCCGGTACGTGCCTGGCTTTGTTCTGCAGCAGCCAGCGATCATGGTTGCCACGCACAGTACGTACCCCGTGCTCCATCAGCAAATCCACGCAGCGGTCCAGGTCTCCCTCGCCGTCAGCCAGATCGCCGGTGCATAACAACACGTCGGCACCCTGTTCCTTGAGATGCTGGATAGCCGTCTGTAGATGAACGTGCTCGGCGTGGACGTCACCGATAATGCCTATTTTTGAATACATGCCCAGTGTTTTGCGCTAGATCAGAGCGGCACCATAGGGTTGATTGGCAAACTATTCAATCCTTTGCCCGAAGCGGGTAG
>JBCCUW010000173.1:0-8243 GCA_039196385.1 Pseudomonadota bacterium | reverse complement strand
GGCGGGATAGGGTTCTTGAATGAACTCATCCTTTATTTTCATAAACGCACCCAGGTTGGCCTGCAGACCGACGTGATAGGTCGTGAATTCAACAATATTGGTGAAATCCATGCCTGCCGCTTCCAGGATAACGCCGACGGCTGTCCAGGCGTTGCGAAATTCTTCTTCAACATCGTCTGGTATCTTGCCATCTTGGGCAGTCCCAAGCTGGCCTGAGCAATACAGTATGCCGTTGTGTTGTTGCGCCGGCGCAAACTTGAAGTTGTCGTAACTGGTTTGCATGGAATCAGGGACAATCAGATCTGCCATGGGGTCTCCGTTTGAGTACAGTTGTATCGATTTGAGGCTGGGGAGAGTATCACGCCGTGCTGACGAAAGAAGCGGCGGGAGCTTGAGTCAGCTACCCAGGGCGCGGTTGGTGATTGGATCACGCATGAAACGACGCACCAGCAAGGGCAGTATCCACACGTCTGTGATCAGGGCGCTGACCAGGGTGACACTGATCACCGTCGCGAAATCCTGAAACAAGCGGATTTCGGCCAGATACAGCACCAGAAAACCAATAGAGATCAGGCCAGTTGTGGTGACAATGGGGGGCAACAGCTCGCGAATACCCCGGGTCACGGCTGTGGCGGGGTCGTAGCCCGAGCGCACCAGTTGTTGAATGCGGATCAGCAGATGGGTTGAATCGTCCAGCACAATACCAAATGCCATGGCCGCCACGACGGAACTACCCATTTCCAGCGGTGCGCCGATGATGCCCAGAAACGCCAGTCCCATAAGCACCGGCAATCCGTTGACCACTACGCCGATGGTGGCCAGGCGAAATGAACGGAACATCAGATAAAGCAACAGATAAATCAGCATGGCCCCTGCAGCAAGGCCTTTCAGATTATCCCCACCAATGCGATGTCCCGTTTCAAAAAAGCTGCTGACGCGGCCAACAAACCCTCCGCTGATGTTGTTGTCCTGCAAATAGTCCGTGACCAACGCTTTCATCTGATAGTAATCGTGAGAGCCCAGATAGGGTATCTGCAGTAGAATCAACAAACGTTCCCGGTCCTCGTCCATAAACAGTTCAAGATCATAAGGATCGAACCACAGCAGCAGTTGCGCAAAGGTGTCGCGATCTGTTGGAAAATCCAGTGCGCTTGCTGGATCTTCGGATTCAGTGAACTTACGCGTCACCTCAGCCATATGATCGTAAAACCAGGACGCCTGAAACGCGGTGGGGTAGCGTTCATTCAACTCATCGATCAGTGGTGCCAACTGTTGCCAGGGTTGTGGATCTTCAGTGTCGTCCACCTCAATCATGAGGGGCAGATTCATGCGGCCGAAATAGGCGCCGGCGGCATCAAAGTCTGCACGTTTTGCGTTTGTACCGGGCAGGTAATCGGTGGGTGCGTAGTCTATCTTGATCATGGACAGGCCCAGCGCCGTGACACTGGCCAGCAGCGCCAGCAGCGCCCAGCCATAGAGCGGCTGAGTCAGCACAATCCGTGGAAAAGAAAACTGCAGGATAAAGGGGTTGGCTGGGGTCGTTTTGAGCAGCGGAAATACAATCAGAAACACGCCGCTGGTGGTAGCAGCGATGCCGATTACCCCCATAAGGGCCAATGCCCGGATGTCCGGTGCTGGTGTCAGGCCTGTGCAGGCGAAGCCGATGGCCGTCGTCAGCCCTGCAAAGAGAAAAGCGTTGCGGGTCAGTGTGCTGCCATCTAACTGATGTTCCGCACGTACCACGTAGCCGTAAGCATGCACCACAAATGCGCTGGCCAGAGGCACAAGCAGAAATACAACCAATGAGGTAGCCGGCGTCAGGTCCTGACCAATCAGCCCCATGATGCCGTAGGCACAGGTAAGTACAAACAGATTCAACAACAAGGCAGCCAACACGGCGCGCCAGGATCTTGTGGTGATAAACAGCAGAATCAGCATCAGTACCAGCAGGACGCCTACAAGCGCTGAGTCCTGCGCCACCACCCGGGAAATCTCGGCGCTCATAATGGCTTCGCCGGTGACGATCAGCCGCCCGCCGAGCGCCTCCGCTTGCGCCAGATACGGGTCTGTCACTGCCAGCAGGGCTTCACTGGTAGTTACTGCGTCGTCATCACCAGTGGTAATCAGGAACAGGGCGGCGGCTCTGCCGTCAGGTGAGATCAGAATGCGCTGGAAGGGCGCGTAAGCCATGGCTGCCGCGCAGCGTTGCTGGGCGGATGCGAATGGAATCTCGGCAAAAATCTCCAGTTCCAGCACATCATCGGTGTTGACCATATAACGCGAGGAGCGGGAGGCCAGCGACAAGGTGCGATCGATCATTGGATGTTGATCAAATGTGGCTTCGATCTCTTGCAGCAGAGCCCATCCAGCCTCGGTACAGATCAGGTCTTCAAACACCACTAGTGCGCCCTGATCGCTGGGGAAACGCGCCAGATAATCCGCGTAGCGGGCGGCAGACTCTGCATCGGTGGGAAGCATGGCTTCGGCCGCATCGTCGGACAATTTCAGCTGTGTTGCTCCGTACAGACTCAGGCCGATAACAATACAGAGCGCTATGATGCGACTAACCACCTGTTATCTTGCCACCGGTAATATTGCCACTGATTATCTTGTCCCCTTTGCACCACTTATTTAAGCATGGCGCGAATGCAGCCCCAAGCAGATTATGGCACTTCCTCTCAGCTGTTGACAGCGCATGCCTGGAGCGACATTTCCTTTAAGGTGTGCAGCAGAAGTTTTTGTTCAGCAGTCTTCACCCGAGCTTCCAGACTGTCCACGCTGTCGCCGGGTTTGACGGGTACGCTTACCTGGGCCAGCAGCGGGCCTGTATCGTAGTCGTTGTCGACCAGGTGTACCGTGGCGCCGCTCTGGGTTTCGCCTGCAGCCAGCACCGCTTCGTGGACACGACGGCCAAAGTAACCCTGGCCGCCGTACTTGGGTAGCAACGCCGGGTGAGTATTGAGAATTTTTCCGCGATAAGCATTTAGTGTGGCCAGGCCCAGCTTCTTCATGTATCCCAATAGAAGCACCCATTCCACCTCAGCGCTTTGCAGGCTGTGTAAGACCGCAGTATCCATTTGTTGGGGCGTGGGGTGTGTGGCGCTGCTGATGTGGACACCTTCAATACCAGCTGCCGCAGCTCGGCGCAGTGCGCCTGAGCTGGAATTGTTGCTGATTACGATACCCACCGTGGCTGCCAGCTGGCCGCTGCTGCAGGCGTCTATGACTGCCTGCAGGGTTGTGCCCTCGTGAGAGGCCAGTACACCGATACGCATCAACTGGCCACCTGATAAATTGCGGTGTGCAGAAGCTCTGTGGTCAGCTGCTCACCGCGCCAGTAGCTGATGTACAGTTTGATGAATTCATGGCCCTTGTGGCGCCAACGCTCCATGGGGACCGCATGGATGTTGATGGTTTCGCCAACCCGCAATGCGCTGTGTCGCTGGGTGCTGGTACCGACATGTATCCAGATCGGCATAATATATTCGTTGGTCAGTGTGGTGTTGGCGAGAGAGCACAGCAGGTGCGGGTGGGCAAACTCCGCATAGTGCGGCCAGGGATCGTTTACCTCGCTGGCATAGCGTTGATTCTCACCGGCACTGATTGCGTATTGCCAGGGTGCAAAAGGTTGACCGACCTGAATGCTTTCCCATTCGATGAGAATACGCTCCGGGTGTTTGAAGTCGCCGTCCAGTTGCGGGCGCGCGGCGCCTTCCAGGAGATCAGGCTGGCCGGTGCTGTCTGATGCCGCGTTGTTGTCCGGGGCAACTGTTTGGTTGTGGACAGTCGCCAGCAGTTCGCCGGTCTGGTTGGTGCAGGTCACTCGTTGTCCGTCAGCAACTGATTCAATGTCCAGGCTCAGCTCATCGCCGTGATATGCAGGTTTGAGCAAGCGTAGATGATCCAATCCCTGTTCCAGCCAATGTCTTGCAAATTCATCGCCGAACTGACTGACCAGCGGGTAGGTCAAATGCCCGTAAACCGCGACACCGGGCACCAGAGCGCCGCGGAATCCGAATTTGCGTGCAACCGCGTCGCTGTGAATCCGGTTTTCGCTGGCTTCGCTGAAGTTTCGAGCGGTGACCGTATAGTTGGTCATGGTGGCAGCCCCTGTCCTCTCAAGTGCGCGCTATTGTGCCGCAGCGTCAGCAGATTTGCATGGGTGGCGTTTGGCCCTGGTGCTAATTTGGGTGCTGATCTGGGCAGTAATTTAGGCGCTGATTGGCGTGGGCGTTGCCAGCTCAGCCATAAGCCTGGGCCGGCAACCACGTAACGAGTCCCGACCAGTTAAAGATGATCAGCATGGCAATGATCTGGAGCACAATAAACGGCAGCACGCCGCGGTAAATTGTTGCTACGTCAATGCCCGCTGGGGCGACCCCTTTTAAATAAAATATGGCGAAGCCGACCGGCGGGGTAAGAAAACTGGTTTGCAGGCATACCGCAAACAGGATCGTAAACCACACCGGATCAAAGCCCAGGTTCACCACCACCGGTGACACCAGCGGTAGCACAATCAGGGTCAGCTCAATCCAATCCAGGAAAAAGCCCAGAATAAAAGTGGCCAGGAGGATGCAGATCATGACCCCGGTAGGACCAAAAGGCAGTCCCAGCAGGGCCCGCTCGATCAGGTGGTCGCCGCCCAGACCCCGCAGGACCAGGGCAAAAGCTGTGGCGCCCAGCAGCACCGCAAAAATGAACGCTGTGGTGCGGGTGGTTTCCTGCAGCACGTCGGCCATTACGCTGCGATTGAGTTGCCGATTGAGCAGCGCCAGCACCAGTGCGCCCGCTGCGCCGACCCCGGCGGCTTCGGTGGGGGTGGCCAGCCCCATGAAAATGCTGCCCAGCACGGCCAGTATCAGCATCGCTGGTGGCACAATGGCACGCAACAACGCCCACGCTGCCGGCAGGTCGAAAGGCGCCTTCGGCGCCGCCGGCGCCATGTGCGGGCGCAATACGCCGACCAGTAGCAAGTAGCCGATATAAAGCCCGCCCAGCAGCATGCCGGGAAAAACGGCGCCAAGAAACAGATCACCCACACTCATGCTCATGCGATCAGCCATCAGTACCAGCATGATGCTGGGAGGGATTAATATGCCCAGCGTACCAACTGCGGTCACCGTGCCGCTGGCCAGCGCTTTGTCGTAACCCTGCTCGAGCATCGCCGGAAGGCCCAGCAGCGCCAACAAGACGACTGAGGCGCCGATAATGCCGGTGGTGGCGGCCAGGAGCAGGCCAATCAGGGTCACTGTAATAGCCAGGCCGCCCCGAATGGGACCGAACAGGCGGGCAAAACTGGTCATCAACTGGTTGGCAATGCCGGAACGGTCCAGCAGCAGACCCATGAAAATAAACATGGGCAGTGCCACCATGACCCAGTTTTCCATGACGTTCCAGATCCGTTCTACAGTCAGAGACGTGTAGCTCCAATCCATGCTGATGGGCACGGCGAAGTCGACCTGCAACACCACCGCCAGCGCGCTGAACAGCACTGCCAGCCCGCCCAGAATCCAGGCCACGGGAAAGCCGGTGAAGACCAGCGCGATAAAACTGATGAACATGGCCACAGCAAGGACTTCATTGGCGGCCATGAGCATCTCCATAAGCGTCTCTGAACAGGAAATGCCACACGCGCAGAAAGCGTGACAGGGTAGCCAGCAGCAGCAGGAAAAACCCGACAGGCAGAAAAGCCTTGATCAGCCAGCGCCAGGGTAGACCACCCGGCGATGGGGCGCGTTCCCCCAATTCGTACGCGCTGATGACAAAAGGGACGCTGTAAATCAGCACCAGCAGCATAAATGGCACCAGAAACAGGAGAATACCGTACAACTCAACCCAGGCTTTGTGGCGGTCCTGCATCCGTTCGTGCAGCAGATCTACCCGGATATGCGCGTCTGCCTGATAGGCGTAACACAGACCCAGCAGAAAGCCGATGGAATAGAGGTGCCATTGCAGTTCTTCCAGTTCGATGCGCCCTTCGTTAAACGCGTAGCGCATCACGACGTTTAGGACGATGACCGCCAGCAGGAGCAGCCAGATCAGAGACAAGCCCCGGCCAATGGCTTCAATGGCGCCATCGATACGGCGGGACCAGGGTGTATGCGGCAGATAGGGTGCTGCCATATTTAAAAATCCCTGGGCAGGTAAGCGCGGGATTTCCAGTGTGCGTAGTCAGCACGAAATGCGCGCTGACTGGCGAGGATTTCGGCAAAGTCCGCATCCCTGGCGGCTTCTTCTTCCAGGACCTCGTCAGTGATCTGGGCCAGGCGGCGCAGAATATCTTCCGGCAGACTCTCAGCAAATACACCCGCTTGCCCGAAGCCGGCAATCACTGGACCCTGAAGCGCCTCGGAACGGGACAGATTGCGGATCACGCCAGCAGTGCAACCCATTTCCAGCATGGCCTGGTCTGCGCTTGAGAGGGTCTGCCACACGGCCAGATTGACCACCAGATGGGATGAGGTGAAGGTCTGGTGCCAGCCCGGATAATAGTTGTACTTGGCCACGCGGCTGAAGCCCAGCGTCTGGTCCACCACCGGCAACGCAAACTCAGTAGCATCGATGGCGCCTTTCTCCAGCGCCTGGAAAATTTCCCCGCCAGGCAGCATGGTTACGCTGGCCCCCAGTCGCTCGATGACTTTGCCGCCCAGACCGGCGAAGCGGATCTTCAGCCCCTGCATGTCTTCTAGCGCATTAATCGGCTGGCGAAACCAACCGGCGGTTTCGGGTCCGGTCATGCCGCAGTAGATGGGGTGGATGTTGTGCGGGATATACAGCCGCTCAGTGAGTTCCCGGCCACCGCCTTCGTACCACCAGGCGCTGTATTCCCACGGTTCCATGCCGAAGGGTACGGCGCTGACCAGCGGGGAGGCTGGGATCTTGCCCTGGTCGTAACCCAGCCAGACATAGCCGGCATTTACTTTGCCGTCGCGCACGGCGTCCGTGACCGAAAACGCCGGCACAATTTCGCCGGGCTCAAATAGTTCAAGCTGGATGTTGTTGTTAGAGGCGCGCCGGATAATGTCCGCCACGTAGACCGGGTTGTCACCCAGCACCGGCAGCGTGGTCTGAAACACGACCGGTACTCGCCAAGCGATGCGGGCCTGCCCGCCGGTTGGATTGGCCACCGCCTGATTGGCTGTTGTTGCGCCCGCCGGGGGCGTGCTGACCGGTCGCAATGCCAGACTGCCGATCAGCCCAACCGCAAAAGCAACGCAGACTGCAAACAGCGCTGCCCGCTGGCTCATCAACCGTTTACTCATGGTGAATGGAATTCCCCCTCTGACTCCCTGCCCCCCTGACCCAAAAATTGCTTATGCAAAAAAGTCATAAAGCAAGCAGCAAATTTTGTCATTAGATTGTGAGAACCCTTGGCTTTTGTTGCAAGCACGATATGCTGGTGTTTTTCCAATGCGGAATATATTTGCTGCCATTGTGGAAGTTGTTTTCACGATTTTCGAAGGTACACTGGCCGGTTTTTTACAAACATAATTCTAAGAATAATAACTCTTTACTCATTTAGGGGGGTCACATGCAGATAGGGGTGCCAAAAGAAACCTGGCCGGGTGAATTGCGCACTGCGCTTGTGCCGCAGAATGCCAAAAAACTGGTCAAGCTGGGTTTTTCTATTGCTATCGAGTCCGGTAGCGGCGAGGCAGCAGGGTTTACCGATGCACAGTATGCGGCGGAAGGCGTGGAGGTTGTTGACCACGCTAAAGTACTCAGTGCTGACTTGATTTTGCGCGTGCGCAAGCCCGATCCGGCTGAAGTCAGCCAGACAAAATCCGGTGCCATCAGCATCAGCTTCCTGGACCCGTTCAACGAACAGAGTCTCGTGGAAAGTATGGCCGGGCAGGGGATTACGGCCATTTCCATGGAGATGATTCCGCGCAGCACGCGGGCGCAGAAGATGGATGCGCTGTCTTCCCAGGCCAACCTGGCAGGTTACGTCACCGTCATTCAGGCGGCGTTCCACTGTCCCAAGATTTTTCCCATGATGATGACCCCTGCAGGGACCATTGCGCCGGGGCGCGTATTTGTCATTGGCGCCGGGGTCGCCGGTCTGCAGGCGATTGCCACGGCGAAACGTCTGGGGGCCAGAGTTGAGGCTTTCGATACGCGGCCGGTGGTTGCGGAACAGGTGCAGTCGCTCGACGCCAAGTTTGTTGAAATTGACCTCGGTGAAGTGGGTCAAACGGAACAGGGCTACGCCAAAGAGCTGACCCCGGAGCAGGTAGAACTGC
>JBCCUW010000172.1:0-8258 GCA_039196385.1 Pseudomonadota bacterium | reverse complement strand
GCCGCGCGGTGGGGCCAGCGGTTGCACCTGAATGCGGTTCTGGTCAGACCGGGTCTGGTAAGCTTCGTGCTCCCATATCTGCAGCTGCACAAAGCGGAACACCAGCAACCCGACCATCAGGCACATGATGACAAACAGTATCAACGCGCGTTGCGAAAACTGGCTCTGTTCCCGAATCGGATCTTTGAGCGACAGGCCCACCATCAGCGCAATGGCCTTATCAATAACAGATGTTCGACACAATCAGGCACGGTGATACGGGTGTCCAATACAGATAGTCCAGGCGCGGTACAGTGCTTCTGCCAGCACCACGCGCACCAGATAGTGGGGCATTGTCAGCGCAGACAGCGAAACACATTCGTCGGCGCGCTGCATTACTGCGGGAGCAAGGCCATCTGCACCACCCACCGCAAAACAGACATTGCGGCCCTGGTGACGCCAGTGTTCCAGTTTGTCCGCCAGGCGTCGACTGTTCAGGGTCTGCCCGGTTTCATCCAGTGCCACAAGCCAATCGTCTTTGTGCACCTGTGCCAACATTTTTTCACCTTCCATACGCACGTACTTTTGCGCATCTGCATGATGTTTGGCTGCGGGTATCTGTACCAGTTCCAGTGGCAGTTCCCGCGGTAATCGCCGGCTGTATTCGGTATACGCCTGGGTCACCCAGGTGGGTGGTCTGGTGCCAACGGCAAGCAGGCGGATTTTCATACCGGATCAGGAATACAGCGGCTACGCATCAATATTCAGTTTAGTGTGAAACACACACTTGTGTTACTCGGAAGTGGAACTCGTGTCTGCGGGCATATCCGCCCATAAGCGCTCGAGTTCATAGAACTCGCGGGCCTCAGACTGCATAACATGGACCAGCACATCACCCAGATCGATTAACACCCATTCGTTGGCTTCACGCCCCTCCACACCCAGCGCATGCTGGCCTGCGGCCTTGGCCTGTTCCAGCACTTCATCCACCAGGGCTTTGACATGGCGATTGGAGGTCCCACTGACCAGAATCATGTAATCGGTTATCGAGGTGAGCTGAGCAACGTCCAGAGTCAGGATGTCTTGCCCTTTCAGATCTTCCAGGGCAGATATCACACAATCTCGCAATGCGGCTGCAATCAAATAGCTGTCTCCAAAGTGGCGTACAGATCGTGAGTCTTAATATAGGTGCATACGGGCCCTGCAAGCAAATGCTCAAAAGGCGCACCGTGCGCTATTTTATGCCTAATTTGTGTTGCTGACACCTCCTGCATAGACAGTGGCAGGCGCACAATCTGGCCCAGCGTACCAGCGCGCAAGGTCTTTGCCCGATGGGCGCGTTCCAGCTGCTCCACCGCAGCCGGTTCTGCACGCTCATCGCCCGGCCGCTCCACCACCACCAGGTTGCACAGTTGCATCAGATCCTGCCATTGATACCACTCTGCCAGCGTGGCAAAAGCGTCCTGTCCTAAAATCCAGACCGGGTAGGTGTTTGGGTATTGCTGGTGGAAAGCACGCAGTGTGTCCACAGTATACGAATGACCCTGTCGCTCCAGTTCGCTGTCGTCCGCGACCAGACCCGCATGCTCGGCACAGGCCAGTTGCAGCATCTGCCATCGGTGTGTCACAGCAGCCTGGGGAGGCTGCCGGTGGCCTGGACGCGCGGCCAGCACCATACGCACCTCGTCGAGCCCCAGCGCTTCACGCACGCTGGTCGCCGCGTGGGTATGGCCCAGATGCACAGGGTCGAAGGTGCCGCCGAGGAAGCCGATCATAACCCGATCATCCTCCAATCATGGTCCAATCACGGCCTCCTCATGGACAGAGACTAACGATGGCGTATTTCGCCATTGCCATAGACCACATATTTCTGCGACGTCAGGCCCTGCAGGCCCACCGGGCCGCGCGCATGAATTTTGTCGGTCGAAATACCGACTTCTGCCCCCAGACCGTATTCAAAACCATCCGCAAACTGGGTTGAGGTGTTGACCATCACCGAAGCAGAGTCGACTTCCGTAACAAATCGGCGAGTATGCTGATAGTCACTGCTGACGATGGTATCCGTGTGTTGTGAGCCATAACGATTGATGTGGCTGATCGCCTCATCCAGGTTGTCCACAACCCGCACCGCAAGCACCGGCCCCAGGTATTCCGTCAGCCAATCTTCTTCGCCGGCGGCCTGTATCCCCGGCACCAGCGCCTGAGTTTGCGCACAGCCACGCAGCTCTACACCGGCCTGCTGCAGGCGCGGCGCCAGTTCGCTCAGCAGCCCCGCCGCCACCTGCTGATGGATCAGCAGCGTTTCCATCGCGTTGCACACGGCGTACTTTTCCACCTTGGAGTTAAAAGCGATCTCCCCTGCCATGGCCAGGTCCGCAGCACTGTCGACATAAACATGACAGATACCATCCAGGTGTTTGATCACCGGAATCATGGAGTTTTTGCTGATCCGCTCAATCAGTCCCTTACCCCCGCGCGGTACGATCACATCCACGTGATCGTGCAGTTGAAGCAGTTCGTCAACCGCAGCGCGGTCCGTAGTGCGAAGCAGTTGCACCACCGCCTCCGGCAAGCCCGCCTGAGCCAGACCCGCAGAGACGCAACGGCCAATTGCCTGATTAGACGCAAAGGCTTCCGAGCCGCCGCGCAAAATGCAGGCGTTACCGGATTTAATAGACAGGCTTGCGGCGTCCACGGTGACATTCGGGCGGGACTCATAAATCATGGCAATCACGCCAAGTGGCACGCGCATTTTGCCCACCTGGATGCCGCTGGGTTGATAACTGAGCTCCGTGACTTCACCGACTGGATCGACCAGGGCATCAACCTGATGCAGGCCTTCGATCATCTGATCGATGCCTTTGTCGTCGAGGTGCAAACGGTCGATCAGCGGCTGATCAATTTGATTTTTTTCCGCATTCGCCATGTCCTGCGCATTGGCGGCCATGATGTCCTGTCTGGCGCGATCGGTTGCCTCAGCAATGGCCCGCAACGCGGCAGATTTCTGTTCCGTGGAGGCTGCCGCAATCACCCGTGACGCGGCGCGGGCTTCGGTACCCAGTTCTCTGATGTAGTGTGTAAGGTCTTCCATGCGCGGATTATAGTCTTATGGGCAGACTATCTCATCTCACGGAAGCAGTCTGAAAAGCAGCAGCTCAGCCCTGGAATTTCTTCACCAGCCGGCCCAGTTCGGTCAGCCGCTCCTTGGGCCAACGCATCTGCAGCAGCGACTGCTTGATCTCCGGTTCTATGGGCAAGAGTTCAGCCAGACGCAGACTGACGGAACGCGCCTCGCCAAAATCCACCTTCGGGTTGAGCCGCTTAATCAGCGGATGATTCGTCAGTTCCTGTAACACCTCAACCAGCGTGTCGTGTTCGGAAGCCAGCTCACCAGCAGGCTCTTCCGCCAGAAAAGAGACTTCACCCAGCAGCAGGTGGTCACTTTGTTCGCGGATCTTGTGCACCGTAAATTTGCGCGCACCCTCCGCGACAATACCCAGCAGGCCATTATCCGCCTGATTAAAGTCTACGATGCGCGCTTCCGTACCGACTTCAAAAATGTCCGGCTGCGCGGCATCAGCCTGACTGCGCGCTTCGGGGCCCTGCCGAATCAGCACAACGCCAAAGCCAATCTGCTCACGCATACAGCGCCCAACCATATCTACGTAGCGTGGTTCGAAAATACGCAGAGGCAGCACACCGCCTGGAAACAGAACGGTACGTAACGGGAACAGGGGAATTTCAGTGGGTGCGTTGTCCATAGCTACGTTGTATAGGTCAATCGGCTTATTGTATATACTGACCCGCATGACTCTGGAGACCTACGACAAGCGGCCATTCACGGCTTCCATTACCGATCCAGGCACGACCGATCCCGCACAAGCCGCGGGGCGACCAGTGACGCATGATATATACAGCAAAGGCACAGCAGGTGCTACTGTCGTTATCATCCAGGAGTTACCGGGCATCGGCAAAGAGACCATCAGTTTGGCAGAGACCTTTGTGGAACAGGGTTTCCGCGTGGTGTTACCTCACCTGTTTGGTCCTCTGGGGCGCATCTCTCTGTTGGGCAACACTGCCCGGGTGTTCTGCATGCGGCGCGAGTTCAAGCTATTCGAAAAGAACCAGTCCAGCCCTGTTGTAGATTGGTTGAAAGCGCTGTGCGCGGACTTGCGGGCAGCGCCTGGCACCACCGGGGTAGGGGTCATTGGGATGTGCTTGACCGGAAATTTTGCCATCTCGCTTATGGCGGACGACAACGTCCTGGCCGGCGTGGCCTCACAACCCTCCATGCCTCTGTTCAACAACGAAGCGCTGCATATGTCTGCTGACGAAATCTCTGGGGCGCGTGCCCGCCTGGACGAGCACGGTCCCATGCTGGCGCTACGGTTCACAGGGGACAAATTGTGCACCGGAGAAAAATTTGCGGCGCTGGCCCGCACGTTCAACGACGACAAAGAGCGCATCAAGCTGGTGGAACTGCCGGGCAACGGCCATTCGGTGCTGACTCTGGATCTTATCAAAGGCGGTGAACCCGCCCAGCAGGCACTGGACGAGGTGCTGAGCTATTTCAACGCCAAATTGAACTGAGCTCAGCATGGATTGGCTGCAAGTCGTTATCCTGGCTCTGGTGCAGGGGCTGACCGAATTTTTACCCATCTCCAGCTCTGCCCATCTGGTACTACCCGCGCAGATTCTGGGCTGGCCTGATCAGGGCCTGGCGTTTGACGTTGGCGTGCACTTCGGCACATTACTGGCAGTGCTGATCTACTTTCGCGATGAATTGCAGCAGATGCTGGCCGCTACCTTGCAGTGGCCGCGTGACCGGGTTTACAGCAATGAGCTGGATTGGGTATTGAAGTTGGCGGCTGCGACCCTGCCCGTGGTGGTTGTGGGCTTTCTGGCAAAGGACTTTGTAGAAGCCCAGTTTCGCTCGGTCACCGTGATTGCCACCACCACCATACTGTTTGGCATTGCGCTGTATTTTGCGGATCGTCGGCCACAAGCCAATACAGTCGCGGCAGGTACACTAGCCGAGGATGGGGTGAGCTGGCGTCAGGCCTGGCTCATCGGGCTGGCTCAAGTAATGGCCCTCGTACCCGGCACTTCACGCTCAGGGGTGACCATTACCGCCGCGTTGTTTCTGGGTATGAGCCGCACCAGCGCGGCCCGATTCTCGTTTCTACTGGCTATCCCCACCATTGCGGGTGCGCAACTGCTGTTGTCTGTAGACCTGATAGAGAATCCGCCGGCAGACACACTGTTACCGCTGCTGAGCGCTACGCTGATTGCCGGTTTATCTGCGTATACCTGTATCCACTTCTTTATCCGGCTGGTGGAACGCACTGGCATGTTGCCTTATGTAATCTACCGGCTGCTGCTGGGTGCCGGCCTGATCCTGTTTACCTGGCTGGGATAAGTCAGGCCGGCTGTTCTAAAACGGTATATCGTCTTCGAAGTCGGTGTCGTCAGACAGCGTGGGGCCATTGTCCGCAAAACCCTGCGGACCGCCACCGTGACCGCCCTGGTTCATGTTATTGCTGTTGTTACCGCCACCACCGTCGAACCCGCTGGGTGCGCCACCCATGCCGCCACGGCTATCTAACATCTGCAATTCGCGAGCCATGATTTCAGTGCGGTACTTTTTCTGCCCATCCTGTTCCCAGCTGCTGGTGCGCAGGCTGCCTTCGATGTAAACCTTGGAGCCTTTGCGCAGGTATTCCCCGGCTATTTCAGCCAGGCGGGCGAAACACACGACATTGTGCCACTCAGTGCGTTCCTGCTGCTCACCACTGCCACGATCACGCCAGGATTCGGATGTCGCGACGCTGAAGTTAGTGACTGCGCTGCCACTCTGTGCATAGCGCGTTTCCGGATCTCTGCCCAGATTGCCGATCAATATGACTTTGTTTATTCCCCGTGCCATAGCCCTTCTCGTGTGCCTTCGTAATTTCTTGAGCGGGCGCCTAGTGTAATGGATACGCACAGCCGAACATACCCAAATCCACCTCTACCCACGTAGGATTCTGCAATCGGTGCAAAATAATCAGAGGGGTAGTTGCCCGGCATTCCGTATCACGCTATTTTGCTCGGTTTGGCGAAGAGTTCAGTCAGTTGGAAAATATCTCGGTGCGCGGCGCGCGTACCCACAACCTGCGCAACATCGATCTGGAAATACCGCGCGATAAACTGGTGATTATTACCGGTCTGTCCGGCTCGGGTAAGTCATCCCTGGCGTTCGATACCCTGTACGCAGAAGGCCAGCGCCGCTATGTGGAATCACTGTCTGCTTATGCCCGTCAGTTTTTGTCCATGATGGAAAAGCCGGACGTCGACCACATTGAGGGTCTGTCACCGGCCATCTCGATCGAACAGAAGTCTACCTCGCACAATCCACGCTCCACAGTGGGCACCATTACGGAAATCTACGACTATCTGCGCCTACTGTTTGCGCGGGTGGGTGAACCACGTTGTCCTGATCACAATCTGCCACTGGCCGCGCAAACCGTCAGCCAGATGGTGGATCAGGTCATGACGCTGCAGGAAGGCCGTCGCGTAATGATACTGGCGCCGGTGATCAGTGAACGTAAGGGTGAACATCTGCACGTGTTTCAGGAGCTACGCAGCAACGGGTTTGTACGTGCACGCATCGACGGTATCGTCACCGACCTGGACAGCACCCCGGACCTGGACAAAAACAAAAAGCACACCATCGAAGCGGTGATTGACCGGGTACGCATCCGCGATGATCTGCAGCAGCGTCTGGCCGAGAGTTTCGAAACCGCGCTGCAGCTGACCGACGGGGTGGCTCTGGTGCGGGATATGGACGACGAGGATATGGAACCCATGGTGTTTTCCGCTCGTTTTGCCTGCCCTAAATGCGGCTACAGCATTTCCGAGTTGGAGCCGCGCATGTTTTCCTTTAACAATCCTGCCGGTGCCTGTGAGTCCTGTGATGGCCTGGGCGTGACTTCCTTTTTTGATCCGGAGCTGGTGGTGGCGGATCCCGATCTGACCCTGGCAGAAGGCGCGATCCGGGGTTGGGACCGGCGCAACGTCTACTACTTTCACATGCTCTCTTCGCTCGCCGAGCACTACGGCTTTGACGTGGAAGTACCTTTTAAAAAACTGAAGAAAAAACACCAGCAGGCCATTCTGTACGGCAGCGGTCAGGCCCGCATTGACTTCAGTTATGCCAACGACCGGGGTGACGTGATTCACCGCCGCCACCGCTTCGAAGGTGTGCTGCCGAACATGGAACGGCGCTACCATGAAACCGACAGCAACATGGTGCGCGAGAACCTGCAGAAGTTTCTGCGCGTTGCAGACTGTCCACAATGTCTGGGGACGCGCCTGCGCCAGGAGTCTCGCCATGTTTTTGTGGGCGAATCCAACCTGCCGGAAATCACTCACGGTTCTGTGGAAGAGACCCTGAATCATTTCAAAAAACTGAAGCTGAAAGGACAGCGCGCCACAATTGCAGACAAAATTCTCAAAGAAATTCAGGCTCGCCTGCAATTTCTGGTCGACGTCGGACTGAACTATCTGACCCTGGACCGCAGCGCAGAAACTCTGTCCGGCGGTGAAGCCCAACGTATCCGCTTAGCCAGTCAGATTGGTGCAGGACTGGTGGGTGTGATGTACATTCTCGATGAACCCTCCATAGGCCTGCATCAACGCGACAACGAGCGCCTGCTGAGGACCCTGGAACACCTGCGTGACCTGGGCAACACCGTACTGGTCGTGGAGCACGACGAAGAAGCCATTCGCAGCGCCGATTTCCTGATCGATATTGGCCCCGGTGCGGGCGTCCACGGCGGCAAGGTGGTGGCGGCTGGCTCTATCCAGGACATCCTGTCCACCAAACAATCGATAACGGGCCAATACCTGTCCGGCAAAAAGTGCATTGCAGTGCCCGGCAAACGCAACGTCACCACCGATGATCAGCACATCAGTCTGATTGGCGCCCGGGGCAACAATCTGCAGGACGTCACCATTGCCATTCCCTGTGGACTGCTCACCTGTGTGACCGGCGTATCCGGCTCGGGCAAATCCACCTTAATCAACCAGACCCTGTACCCGCTGGCCGCGACCCGGTTGAACAAAGCCACCAGTCTCAGCGCCGCTGATCACGAAGGGATAGAGGGACTGGAATACGTCGACAAAGTTGTGGATATCGACCAGAGTCCTATCGGTCGTACGCCCCGTTCCAACCCGGCGACCTACACCGGCCTGTTCACCCCGATCCGGGAATTGTTTGCGCAGGTTCAGGAAGCTCG
>JBCCUW010000171.1:0-8305 GCA_039196385.1 Pseudomonadota bacterium | reverse complement strand
GTGAAAGAAGAAGCCAAAGCCCTGCGCCTTGAGATTCAGGGGGTAGTGAAGAATGCCAATCTATGGGCACCCCACCTGCCGGCAGAGTTTGGCGGCATGGGCCTGTCGTTTCTGCAGCATGCCTATATGAATGAAATTTTGGCCTACAGCCCCGGAGCGGCCGCATTGTTCGGCGTGGTGGCGCCAAATTCGGGGAATCAGAAGATTCTCGCCAAATATGGTACGCCGGAGCAGCACGAAAAGTGGCTGAAACCTCTCACCGAAGGCACGATGCAGTCCGGTTTTTCCATGACCGAGCCGGATAACCCGGGTTCTGATCCGCGCTCGCTGACCACCAGCGCGGTGCTCGACGGTGATGAATGGGTGATTAACGGGCACAAGTGGTTCACCTCAAACGGCCATGCCGCGGATTTTTATATTGTCATGTGCCGCACCGCAGATCCGGACGATCCCAGCGGTGGTAATCAGAAGATGACGCAGATCATCGTGCCCAAAGACTCACCGGGGGTGAACATTGTGCGTGGCGTACCGGTGTGGGGCAAAGCTTCGAGTCACTGCGAAATCATCTACGACAACGTGCGCGTGCCGAAGGATAATCAGCTCGGCCGCACGGGCAGCGGTCACCAGGCGGCCCAGGACCGGCTGGGCGCAGGCCGAGTGTACCACTGTATGAACTCCATCGGTTCCATGTGGCGCGCCTTCGACCTGATGGTGGAACGGCTTACCACCCGCGAGGTGCATGGCGGGGAACTGCTGGAAGAGAAGCAGTTTATGCAGGGTTTTATCGCCGACAGCTATATGGACATCCAGTCGGCCCGTCTGATGACCATTCACTGTGCGGAAAAAATGGAAAGTGGCGCTGATCCGCGTACGGATATATCGGCGATCAAGATATTTGTTCCTCAGGCTTATCACCGGGTCGTGGATCGGGCAATTCAGGTTTGGGGAGCAGCGGGTGTGTCCGGCGACCTGCCGCTGGCGGGCATGTATCAGGGCGCGCGCACGCTCCGCCTGGCGGACGGCCCGGATGAGGTGCACAAAATCCTCATGGCCAAACTGATCCTGCGCCGTTATCACAGCGGTGAGAGCTGGGATTTTGGTAACTGATTGGGGGTGCTAAACTCGATCCATGGACACGCTGCAACGAGCTAAAGACATCTTCAGCGAGGCTGAAATCGCCTATTTGCGCGAATTGTCGGGCTGGCGAGCCACCTGGGCGCTGCTGCACTGCTGGAGTGTCATTGTGCTCACCTGGGTGGTTGTGGCGTTGTGGACTAATCCTTTGACCGTTCTGTTAGGCATCATGATTATTGGTGCCCGCCAACTGGGCTTGGGTGTTTTATCCCACGATGGTGCGCACTTTACGTTGTACCGTAATCGCAAACTCAATGACTGGGTGTCGGAATGGGTGCTCAGCCGGCCTTTTACCAGCGGCAGCATTGATGGTTACCGCAAATACCACCTGCAGCACCATGCGCATACCCAGCAGGACAACGACCCGGACCTGCACCTGTCCCGGCCTTTTCCCATCAGTCCTGCATCGTTCCGGCGTAAAGTATGGCGCGACCTCAGCGGCCAGACTGGCTGGAAACAGTATGGGGCCATGTTTCGTGAGGCGTTCCGCGGCGCCACCCGCTTGAAGGCGCTGGCGAATGGTTTGCGCCGCTTTGGTCCTAACATTGTGTTGAACCTTGTGTTTCTGGCCGGGTTTGCGCTGGCCGGAAAATGGTATCTGTATTTCCTGTTGTGGTGGGTACCGGCGTTAACGTGGAACCGTTTTGTTACACGCCTGCGTAACATTGGGGAACACGCGGCAGTGCCTGACGATAATGATCGGCTGCGCAACACGCGCACTATCGAGGCATCCTGGTGGGAGCGGGCATTCATTGCACCTTACGGGGTGAACTATCATCTGGAGCACCATCTGGTGGTGAATTGTCCGTTCTACAAGCTGAAAGATGCGCACCAGATATTGTTAAGCAAAGGGCTGGCGGAAAAAATGGAAGTGCGCCATAGCTATCGCGATATGTTGGCGGTGGCTGTACCGGCGGGTTAATCTGTGGGATAAAGGCCGCAATGGGGAGACGATGCCGCGACTGACTAACAAAGAAAGAGACGAGTTCCTGGCGGAGCCCGGCGTGCTCATGCGTATTGCGGTTGTACGTGAAGATGGGCGGCCGCTGGTCACACCCATCTGGTTTCTCTACGAAGACGAGGCTATCTATTTCACCCCGCGGGATAAATCAGAATGGTTTGCCTGTCTGCGCCGTGATCCGCGGGTCGCGCTGTGCATTGACGAACAACCGCTGCCGTATCGCAAAGTACTGGTGGAGGGTGAAGCCGAGCTGGTGCACGATGTGGGTGAAGATGACGTGTGGCGCGACCGCTACCGGCGCATTGCCGGGCGTTACGTGGATCCTGAAGGTGCTGAAGCGTACGTGCAGAACACCATCGATCAGCCCCGGGGTTTGTTCCGCCTGCCGCTCAGTACAGCAGATGTCAGCACCTGGCGGATGCCGCTGCCGGACGAGGACGGCATGGGTATCTGGCATTCCCGTTACTACGTACCCGGAACCAAATTCTGATGCGTTGCCCCAAATGCCCCGGCCAACTGCAGACCCACACGTATGGGCGCAAAATTACCGTACATCGCTGCGATGCGTGTGGTGGCTTGTTCTGCAAACCTGATGCGCTGCTGGAGATGAAGCGCGAATGGATGTCGGAAATTGTACTGGACTCCGGTGATGCCAAGCTGGGCCGGCAATTTGATCAGCTGGACGACATCTCCTGCCCGGACTGCGCGGTACCTATGGACAAGAAGTTCGACAAACACCAGACCCATATCTGGTACGAAAGCTGTGCCCAGTGTGAAGGCATGTTTTTTGATGCCGGAGAGTTTTCTGACCTTAAGTACGACACCCTTATGGACCGGGTGCGCGACTTTCTCAAAGGCGCCCGGCCCAGCTGAATATTGGCGCTAACTCAGCGCTTCCTGCAAAGCGAGTAATTGAGGATGATCATCCTGTCCGGCGTTGGCCAGCAGCTGTTCCATATTCTCCCGCTGCCGTTGTGGCCCCAGGGGTTGATTGTACCAGGTCAGATTGGCGGCGTTCAGCCACACCGGCTGGCCCTGTGCATCCCAGCCGAGATCATCCTGTTTGAATGAGTTCAGCCACATCCCTGCAGCATGCAGTTGTTGAATCAGCGCCAGGATGTTTGCGCGGATTGCGGCTCCGTCAGCGTGAGCCTCAGCATCTGCGGGTGGCGTCAGGGCGCAGGCATCATGCAGCAGCCAGGTTTGTTTTTGCCCGGGCAGCTCGCCCCAGCAACTGACCCGGGGCACCGGCACGCTCAGCTTAAGCAGATGCAGGTAGTTTTTCAGGTAACGCCCCAACTCGTCGGTTTGCCAGAAAGGGGTTTGTGGAAACGTGCGCAGATTGTAATCACTGTGAGTGAACAGGTTCCGGTCGGTGGTGTGGGCATAAACAGGCTGTTGCTGGTATTGCTGCAGGGACTCGCCGGGTTGTTTGATGGCGGCATGCCGCCATCGTTTCAGGCGCGGCTCGCTGGGTGGTAACAGTGGCCGGGCGAGCAGCCGATAGTAACAGGTACCCAAATCCCACAGATCGTGATTAGTTTCCGCCAGTTGCTGGCCTTTGGCCGCAATGCTGTCTGCCAGCGCCGGGTTGTCACGCAGCTGGGCAATCTTGCTGTTCAATTCGTCGTAGTCAGAAAACAGCACAGCAGTTTCCATGTCCACCAATCCCAGCGCCTGGTCATCCTCGCCCTGGCGATACGCAAACAGCACGCAGCCGCAGGCCATGGCCTCAAAGTTTTTGATCATGTGTTCGCCAAACTCAATGTCGGCGCTGATAAAAAAACGGATACGATTCAGGGTGTTCAGATACTCGTCGTGGCTGTAGGTTCGCAGCAGCTGCAGGCCAGCAGTGCTGTGCATATGCTCCAGGAATTTTTTCCGCGGCACATAGTTCTTGTGCTTTACCCGCCCGACAAAACCCAGTTCGATATCCCGCTCGAGCCCGATGTTGCGCAATCGACCGCCATCAAAGCCCTTAGGCAGAAAACAGGAGTCATAACCCAGTTCTCGGGTTTTTCTGGCCACAGTAAAGCCGCTGTGCAGAATGCGGCTGGGTTGCGCTGCTTTGAAGTACTTGGTGAAGTAATTGCGGTTTTTGCCGAAGCTGGCGTAGTTCTGCCAGGTGTCTTCTTCGAACAGCACCAGATTGGGAATTTGCCATAGCGTCCGCCAGTGGCGCATCACATGTTTGGCGCGCAACTCAATCACCACCCGGTCAAACGCCAGCAGGTCTATGGCGGCCAGGGTGCGATCTAGTTGCAGCGCCTGGGTACGATCAATCTGCATGTGCTGCAGGTCAACATTCTGCCCCAGCGACTCGTATAAGCGGCTGTTGTCCGGTACCCGGGTGCTGTAGGTGATGGCGAGCACGCGCATGAATCAGCCCTCGGACAACTGCGGCTGAAGATTGCCAGACACTTGTGCCGGCGGCGCCATCACGCAGTCGAACTCAACCACGTGCCCGCTGGCGCGGTTGCGGGAAACGGTGAACAATCCCGTTACCTCGTAACCCAGCGCGCGGTATTCGCTGATGGCTTGCATATAATCGGGTATGCCTTCGTAGATCGGCATTACCGCCACTTCGGATTGCAGCCCGCAGAAGCGCGTGGCCCAATCGCCACAGCCGCGCATGACCGCCAGATCGTGTCCCTGGGTATCCATTTTCAGAAACACCCGGCGCTTGGCCAGGTCTGGCAGGTGCTGAGCGGCAAACTCATCAAAGCGGTTCAGGCTAATGGTTTCGGTGGTGTCAGCGGTGATGCTGGCGCCAAACTTCTGCCGGCCGAATTCGCTTGTCGCATGCAGAGAATTGAACACACTGGCCGCGGACTGGTGCAACTCGGCGCTGCCCTGGGTATCACTTAAGGCCAGGTTAAAAGTCTGCCACCGGGGGTCCGCCTGGGCCCGCTGGCTGAGCCGGGCATAAGCTGCCGCGGCCGGCTCAAATGACATGATGTCCCCGGTATAACCCACGTAGCGCAGCGCCTGGGCGTACTGGCCTTCATTGGCTCCCACGTCGAGCACCAGATCAACCTTCAGTACTGGCAGCAGCGCACGCAGATGGGTCTCCACCGTAATCTGCTTGTTGAACTTGACCAGGTCGTAACCCAGCTTGTGCGCCAGGCGTCGATACCATCTTTCTTTGTGGGGTGAACTCATCTACACCTGTCTGCGTAAGAGCCGCGCGGCGACCAGGTAGCAGATCAGAATCGGGATCAGCACACCCAGCCACGCGGGCAGGTTAAACACTATGGCTGCGGGGGCAAACAGATCCTGCAAGTACTTAAACCCGAGACCGGCAAATATCCCCACACTCACTCTGAAACTGGCGCTGGCTTCGCGTAATGGCCCCAGCACCGCCGCCAGCGCAAAGGCGCACAGACCAAGGTACGACAGCGGCTTCATCAGGCGGCTCCAGAAAGCGATCTCGTGGGTCGTGACGTTTTCCTGCTCTGCATAGTTGATCTGTTGGAACAAGGATGCCATGGACATTTTATCCGGGTCCAGAAAGGCGTTGGAGGCCAGCAGCTCTGGTGTGATCGGGTTTTCCCAGATCCACATCTGCAACGGCGTGCTGGCTGAACTCAGCGGTGTGCCCTGCGAATTGAACTCGGTTAACACCGCATTGGAAAAAAACCACTGTCGGGTGAGTGGGTCGAAGGTGCCTTTTTCGGCGCTGATGGTGCTTTGCAGCTGGCGCTGATCGTCCATCTGATATTGGGTAATGCCCCAGATGTCGCCGTTGGCGTCAATGGCCTGCACGCGCATATACAGATTCTCAATGCGCAGCCACAGGCCCACAGCAACACGCTCTTCAGCCACTCCGTACTGTGCCTGGATTTTGTTGGCTTCTGCGGTCCGATCCGCACTGGGTGCCACCCATTCAGACACCAGTACGTTGATGCTTATCCATAGCAGCAGGCTAGGCGCCAGCGCCAGCAGAATACGCCAGGGGGACATGCCTGCCGCGCGCATTGCGGTTAATTCATGGGTTTCCGCAAAACGTCCCAGGGCGACCAGATAACCCAGGAATACGCCGTAGACGAGCAATTCATCCAGGCGTCGGGGAATGGTCGCCACGATAAAAGACACAGAGTCGAGAAAGCCGTAGGTGGCTTCGCTTTCGTCCAGTTCTTCATACAGGCCAAACAACGACATCAGGCTGAGCAGTGCCATCACAATCACAAAGATCGTGCGATTGGCCTGCCTGACCAGATAGCGGTTGATGGTTTTCATGTTCAGTCGAACAGCGTGGTGAAATTGCGCGCCTCGTTGCTGGTGCGGGCTTCGCGGATGCAGCGGGCGAGGATAGGAATGCCTGCTTCGATCTGACTTTCTGTAAGGTGGCCGAAGGCCAGCCGCAGATATGGGCGATTGCGATTGGCGTAGTGGAACGACACGCCGGGCAGATAGTTCACGCCATTTGCATGCGCCAGTTCGTACAGCTTAGGCCGGTCAACATCGTCCGGTACGCGCACCCAGATGAATAAACCACCGGCCGGTTTGGACCAGGCGCAAATGTCTGCCACTTCGTTGGCCAGCCCGTCGACGGTCAGGTCACGCTTACGCTGCAGCACCGGGTTGGTGGTGGCGGCATGCTCGGCGATGCCGTTTTTGTAGAATTCTGCAGCGATGGCGGACGCCAGGTAGTTGCTGCCGGCATCGTGACGCCGGGCGAGAATTTTCTCCAGCATCGGTGGCCGAGCGTACACGTAGCCCAGGCGAAATCCGGGAGCAAGGATTTTGGACAGTGATCCCAGATAAATATGGTTGGGATTGTCGTCCAGTTTGAAAATGGCAGGCTCGATGGGGCCTTCGTAGTGTACGTCCGCGTAACAATTGTCCTCAACAATCGGCACTTCATATTTTGCCGCCAGCTCGATCATCTGCCGCCGGCGCTCAGCGGGCATCGTGAAGCCGGTGGGATTCTGATAGGTGCTGATGGCATAAATAAACTTGGGTCGCCGGCCGTCTGCCTCCAATCTGGCCAGCTGTTCTTCCATGTGATCGATGCGCATACCGCCTTCGTCGAGCTTGATGCCAACCATGTCGAGGCGCAGGCTGCGATAAGCGCTTAACGTGCCGGGGTAAGAAAACTCTTCCACCAGCACGGTATCGCCGTGATTCTCCTGTAGTGCTTCTGCGGTCAGTGTCACCGCCTGCATGGAACCGTTGGTCAGCACCAGGTGATCGGGATCAATTTGTACGCCTTCACGTTCGCCCTCGCGTCGCGCCATGGCCTCGCGCAACCCGGCATGGCCGAGGCCGCCCGGGTACTGGGTGAGTTCTTCTGCTTGTTCTTCAATCACCTTAACCGCAGCGGCCTGCAGCGCGGCGGTGGGGAAGGTGCTGGGATCTGAACGCCCGGTGCCAAAGTCGTACAAAATTTCTGCGGTCATGTGTCTGTCTCCCCCAGGTCCCTCAGTTTGCCCTGTACCCTATTTACCTAGTGCCGTATTTATCTAGTTTCGTTTGGCCAGATAGGTATGGCTGTCTGCTACGGCTTGCATCATATCACCGTCACACTGGTCCAGTTCGACAATGACCCACTCCAGGACCGCCGGGTCTGCGGCGGCAATCACCTCGGCAATGGGCATGCTGCCGGCCCCGACTGCCACATTGCTGGCGTCTTTCTGTAGCGGGCCGTCTTTAATATGCAGCAGGGGGCAGCGTGCGCGCACGCGTTGTACGGCTGCAACCGGGTCTACGATGCCAAAATTGGCCGCCCAGTAGGTGTCGATTTCGAACTCCAGTTCCGGGATGGCGTCCTGTACGTAGTGATAGGCAATTTGCCCTTCGACCTCAGCGTACTCCCAATAGTGGTTGTGCAGGCATAGCGTAATATCGTGGCGGCCCAGATCGGCCACCAGCTGACGGGTGGTGTCGATGGTGCGGTTGATGGCGTCCATGTCGGCAAAGTCGTCGGGCATGAAGCCCCCGGCAGCGCGATTGAGTCCCAGCGCCTGGGTGGTCTCCACCACTTCATTGACGGGTGTGCGGTTGCTCCAGGGATAGTGACTGGAACTCACCTGCATACCCAGATCTTCAACCTGGCGGCGGAACGCTTCCGGGGTTTTGCCAAACAGGTTAAACGGCTCCACGCCCGCATAGCCGATCTGAGCCAGCGTTTGGAGCACTTCATCAAAATCGACAGCACTGGCTTCGCGCAGGCTGTACAGTTGTACGGAAATCTGCATAACTGGACTC
>JBCCUW010000170.1:0-8308 GCA_039196385.1 Pseudomonadota bacterium | reverse complement strand
TTCTCCCGAGGCGCCCGTCCCTGTGGTTCACGTGCAGCGCGAGGAAGATTACCCAGGCGGTGCGGCAAACGTGGCGCTTAATCTGGTGAGTCTGGGCGCGCGTTGCACGCTGATTGGCTTGATTGGTGCGGACGAAGCGGGAGCAGCGCTGCAAAGAACCCTTACTGCGGCAGGAGTCGTCTGTGATTTTGTTGAGGTGCCGGATTGGCCAACCATCGTGAAGTTGCGCCTGCTTGCGCAGCAACAACAATTGTTGCGCGCTGATTTTGAACAGCCGGTCCCGGCCATCGCCGCCAGCGAGCGGCTTGGTGTGCTGCAGAACAAAGTAGAGAAACACCTGCGGGATGTGGATGTACTGATTCTTGAAGACTATGACAAAGGCGCCATAGAGGATCCACAGGCGCTGATTCATGCCGCACGCAACAGTCAGGTACCGGTTCTGGTTGATCCCAAAATGAAGCCATTAGCAGAGTATGCACATGCTGCCGTGGTGAAACCCAACGAGAAAGAGTTTATCCACGCGCTGGACCATGCCGGCGTGCAACCCGACAAACGCACCGGCAAAATTGACGTGCAACAGGCGGCGCAACATTTCTGTCAGGCGCATGATATCGAGGGGTTGGTGGTTACCCGGGGTGGGCAGGGCATGGATGTTTGTGTCGGTAATGAATTGCGTCATGTCCCGGCACGCGCCGTTGAAGTATTTGATGTAACGGGGGCCGGTGACACGACCGCGGCCTGCCTGGCTGTGGGTATGGCGCTGCAATGGCCGTTGCTGGACAGCGCGCGCCTGGCCAATGTGGCGGCAAGTATTGCTGTCTCCAAGTCGGGTACATCCCCGGTGACGGCCCCTGAATTGCGTTACGCCCTGCTCGACAAGGTACGTGATCGGGGCAAGTTGAGTCGTACTGAGCTGGCCCAGGCAGTGGCAGATGCCAAAGCGATTGGCGATCGCATCGTCTTCACCAACGGTTGTTTTGATATTCTGCATGCGGGCCACGTGGCCTATCTTGAAGAAGCGGCAGCGCTGGGTGATCGACTGATTGTGGCGATCAATGATGACGCCTCGGTGACCCGGCTCAAGGGTGAAGGACGCCCGGTCATTCCGGTTGAAGGGCGCAGTCAGGTGTTGGCCGGTTTAGCTTGTGTCGACTGGGTTGTCAGCTTTGCCGAAGATACCCCGGAGCCCCTGTTGCATCTGTTGCAACCTGATGTGCTGGTCAAAGGTGGTGACTACGCCTCCACCAGTGAAGTCGTTGGCGCTGACATTGTCATGGGTTACGGCGGCACGGTACAGACTTTGAGCCTGGTGCAGGATGTTTCAACTTCTGCCATTGTCCGGCGTATTCAGGGTGCTGCAGGCGACTAACTCGCAACCCTGGCCGCGTTGGCGGTTAAGTGGGATGTATTTGTTGTGCCCACCACAATACTATGCACGCCGGTTTGGGCAGCCACCCAGCTGAGATCCGCCGGATCGCCGTGGCCACTTACCAGGGCTTTTTTAATCAGCACGCCGCACCCCTTCCGGGCTGCCTGCTCGATCAGCGGGCGCTCGTCTTTCTCCGCGCGATTCAGCGTTGCCATAATGACATCGACACCTTTTTCCAGGGCACGCTCCGCACCTGCGATCGTTTTGTGTGAAATACCCACGGCACGAATTTTGCCAGCTCGTTTAAGATCCAGCAGTGCCTCCAAAGTACCGTAGCGATCAAGAATCTCCAGATCGTTGCCGTCAGAATGAATTAATACGATATCCAGAACGTCGATCTGCAGTCTGCGCAGTGAGCGCTCGATGCTGTAATGGCAATGCTCCGGCGAGAAGTTATGGCTGGACTGTCCGTCGTTAAATTCTTCACCTACCTTGGTGCAGATCTGCCAATCGCCGGCCACGCTTTTCAGCAGGCCGCCCAGACGTTCCTCGCTATGGCCGTACGCCGGTGCTGTATCGAGCAGATTGATACCCAGCTCATGTGCGTGATTCAGCAGTCTGCGCGCCGCGCGATCATCAGGGATGGTGACCGGATCCGGGTATTTCACATGCTGGTCACGGCCCAGTTTGACGGTTCCCAGGCTTAACGGAGCCACGTGCAGACCGCTGTTGCCGAGCGGAACGGTTGTCAGAGTGACCTTCTCCGGGTCTACCGTCCCGCCTGTCTCCTTACCTTCTCTTACCTCTTTACCTTCTCCTACCTCTTTACCTCCTCTTACCTCTTTACCTCCTCTTACCATGGCGCCTGCCCCACTGCGGCCCGCGGATGATTGCTCTGCCAGGCGGTTGAGCTGCGGGGTGGCTCCAGTAAAGCCAGCACCCGATCGCCCAGGTCAGGTGCCAGGGTTAATTTGGTCGGAAAACATTGGATAAAATTATCCTGTTTCGCCGCGTATGCTTCATCCGGCCGGCTCCCGCTGGTCTGCCTCGGTTCTGCCCGGTTAACCGATAATGCTTCGTAGCTGGCGCCCCGCCAGTCCAGCCAGGGGACACAGGTGGTCAGCTCCGCGGCCGCACGTGCACACTGTTCTTCATCACTCAAATGCACACCTTCACTGGCCAGCAGACCGCCGAGATACCAGATGAGCCCATTGCTGCTTGCGTGACTGGTAATGGTCAAGCGGGGTTCGCTGCTGGTAACGCCGGTGATGCAGTGGGCAAATAATTTCACCTGGTGCGCCGCTGGGCGTACGATCACTTGTTTAAGCGGGCGCTGCTGTACCGCGATGTTGGGGATCTGCAGCTGGGTCAGCAGCTCGCTGCTGCCGTTGCCTGCGCAGCTGATCAGATATCTGGCGTTCAGCTGTTGATCCAGCAGATCCAGCTGGTACTGGCCATCAGCTAGGCGCCGCACGTTTTCCGGCCCGGCGCGTAGCTGGAAAACTCTGTCCGGATTGATGGCCACCAGTTTGCCCAACAGATCTTCCGGGTCGATGACAAAGTCCCGCAATGCATAGACCACACCGTCGAAGCCGGCGAATTCTGGAAGTGATTGCACGTCTTTGATTCGCTCAATCCGACCGCGTAACGCCCGGCTGGCAAAAAACGAAGTCAGCTTGCCGTAAGCGGAATTGCGGGCAAACATGTAATAAGTGTCAGCCACCACGTCAAGGCTGGCCAGGTCAACGTCCGCGTCTGCCTGTTCCAGACAGGTTCGCCAACGCGACGGCATGCTGGCGATGGCTTCAGAAGCTCGTGTGATCGTGCCGGTCAGCGCGTATTTCAGGCCGCCGTGAATCATCCCCTGTGAGGCCAGGGTCTGACCGGCGCCCAGCGTCTCGGCTTCCAGCAGGATGACATTGTACCCGCGTCGCGTCAGCAGGTGATAAAGCCATGCACCCGCAATACCACCGCCAATGATGGCAGCGTCTATGCAGGGGTTCTGGGCTTCGCTGGAGCGACTCATGGTTGCCGTGTTGGTTAGTGATTGACAGTGTAGCGGTGACGCCGCAACCTGCAAACATGATGCGATGGATTTACCCGATTATTCTCTGGCTGGCGCTGCCGCTGGTATGGCTGCGGCTGCAATGGCGGGGCCGCCAGGATCCCACCTACAAGCCGCGCCAGGCTGAGCGCTTTGGTGCTGTCCCGGAGGCGGTGCAACAACAGCCAATCTGGTTCCATACCGTTTCTGCCGGTGAAACGATCGCAGCGGCGCCGTTGATTGCGCAGCTAAGCGAAACTTACCCGGACTGCCCTTTTCTGGTCACCACAATGACACCAACCGGTTCGCAACAAGTTCTGCAACGGCTGGCTGATCAGGTCGACCACTGTTATGCCCCGTATGACTTTGCGTTTGCCGTGAAAAAATTTTTCCGGCGGGTGCAACCGCGGCTGCTTGTATTGATGGAAACGGAGCTTTGGCCAAATCTGATTGCGGAAGCCCATCGTCGCGACATTCCGGTGATCCTGGTGAATGCCCGTTTGTCCGCGCGCTCGGCCCGCGGTTACGCAAGAGTTGCCTCTTTGACCCGGCGCATGCTGCAGCAGGTTAGCGGCATCGCCTGTCAAAATGCCGCGCACCAGAAACGTTTTATTGATCTCGGCGCCCCACCGCAAAGGGTCAGTGTGCTGGGTAGTGTCAAATTTGATGTCGCCTTGCCGCCAGACGTTGAGCGGCAATCCGCCACGCTGGCTCAATCGCTGGGGCTGGCGGGACAGGCCGTATGGATTGCAGCATCCACCCACCCCGGTGAAGAACAGATTGTGTTGAAGAGCTTCACCCGGCTGCGGCAGCAGCACCCGCAGCTGCGGCTGCTGCTGGTGCCGCGACATCCCAACCGAGCGGATGAGGTGGAACAATTGATTGTTGCGCAGGGTTATTCCGTCCAGCGGCAAAGCTGTGCCCAGGACCAACCAGTCGATGTGATTCTGGGGGATGTGATGGGCACGCTGTTACAACTTTACGGCGTCGCCCAGGTTGCCTTTGTCGGCGGTAGCCTGGTGGAAGTGGGCGGGCATAATCCCATCGAACCCGCTTTGCATGGCTTACCGATCTTCAGCGGTCCGCAGCAGTTCAATTTTGTCGAGCCGTTTGCCCAACTCATAGACGTTGGGGCAGTCACAACAGTTTACGATGCAGCTGATCTGGCTGACGGCGTCAGCAGACTCCTGCAGGATACAGATGAACGATTGCGCATAGGCGCACAGGCGCGCGCAATGGTGGCCAGTAATCGTGGCGCCAGTGCGCGTGTGATGGACATGCTGGGCCAGCAGATTAATGCTGTGCTGGACTAGCTGAACAGCGTATCAGCCGCCGTTGGCCTGTTTCAATGAGATCAGCCGCACAACTTGATCGTTGGGATCGGTAAAGCTGTTCAGCTCGTAAATGTCCGCATCCTGCAACGTGCCTGCGGTCTGTTTCAGGCGCATCAGATTGATCACGTAGTTGTAGCGCGAGTCCGCGTAGTCAAACTGTGATGAATACAGACGCTGCTGCGCCTGCAATACATCAACAATATTGCGGGTGCCGACTTCGTAGCCGGTCTCGGTGGCTTCCAGCGCAGATTGAGCAGAGTTGATGGCTTTCAACCGTGCTTTCACGCGTACCACGTCTGTTGCCACAGCTTGAAACAGGTTGCGCGTATCACGGGTGACGGTGCGCTGCTGATCCAGCAGGGTTTCTGACGCCTGGTCTTCCTGGGCTTTGGCTTCTTTGGAACGGGCTCTGATCAGGCCGCCGGTGTACAGCGGCAGGTTGAACTGCAGGCCGTACACCACTTGATCGGTGGTATCAGCGTTAAAAAAGTTAGGTGCGCCGGTGACGGAGTGAACCTGGGTCACTGTCGCATCCACGGTGGGTAACGCGTCCGAGCGGCGTGAACGTACGTTGCGTCGAGCCGCCGTCAGTTGTTCCTGCGCAGCACGAATGCCGAGATTCGTCAGCAGGGCGGTATCCACCCACTTCTGTTCGGTCATAGGCGCCGGATTAATGATCGGTAGTTTGTGCGATAACCGATCCAGGCTTTCGTAGTATTCGCCACTTAAGGTAGACAATGTTTCGAAGAAGATACTGTGATCGCCGTCTGCTTGAATGCGCCGTACTACCGCTGCGTCGTAAGCAGCCTGGGACTCAAGCACATCCGTGATGGCGACCAGACCCACGTCGAAACGCTGCTGCACCTGTTCCAGCTGACGTTTAACCGCCGCTTCTTCCGCGTGCGTGGTATCCAGCAGGTCCTGAGCGCGCAGCACGTTCAAATAGGCGTCGACCACGCGCACGATTAAATCCTGTTCAATGCGCGACAGGTCGAACCGGGCGGCGCTCACCTGGGCTTTGGCGCTGCCGACGCCAAACCAGCCGCTCATATTCAGCACCGGCTGGCTGATCTGCGCAGACCAGCCATGTTCATTAAAGTCCTGATCCGGTACTTCCATGCCGGTTGTGAAATCCAGCGACCCCGGGAACTCGCGCTCTGTCCAGCTGGTATTGGCACTGGCATTCAGAGATGGCAGCAACGCCGCGCGTGCCTGCGGCACGGCCTGTTCCGAAGCGGCAAAACCGGCCCGCGCCGCACCTACCTGGGCATCGTTGGTACGAGCTGCGTTGTATACATCTTCCAGGTTGGTCGCCGCCGCATTTGTGCTGAGCAGCAAACCAACAATGGGCGCCAGAAAACAGGTCAAAAGGGGGCGGGCAAAGGCGTGATCGGCGTTTTTGGTCATAGGTGTTTACGTCTTGTAATACTGCAGGAGTCAGGTGTCCGTGCGTTGAGGGTAGTTTACACCACCCGTAAAGTTAAAGTCGTTGCGGCTTATAAAACAGTTTTCCATGCCCTCAATTTGTGTGCGACAGGTCTAATTTCCGACATTTTTACCCAACCTGCCAAAGACCCGGGAAAGTCAATCCCCCGCAGTTGTAAAAAGCAGGTGTAAAAATGTGACTCCGGGTGCGGGCGCGGGGGTGACCCGGACTGGCTTCGGGAGTATATTCGCTGTCTCTGCAGAATTCTGTGAAGAACGGTAAAGCAAAACGGTAGTAAGCAGAAATGCAATAAAGCATGCGATTAAGTATGCAAGAAAGCATGCAACAAAGAAGAGATTTAACAGAGCAAACGGCTAGCACAATATAGTCAGTCGCCCAAACAACAAAGTACAACGAGCAGGCCACACTTGTCAGAAAAACGCCCGGAAACCACAGCCGATATTGTCAGTCGCTCAACGCCTTTGAGCCGCGCACAAGTTGTCCGCGGCCGCCGTAAAGGTCGCTACAGTGTCGATTTGTCCAGTCATATGGCCGAGTGTGATGCTAATTTTCACAAGCTGATGCGTCTGTTTCCCCAGCTGCGTGAGCAGGCGGAATTGCAGATCGGGCTGCATTTGAACGACCCGGCCAAGGATGCGGGCGTGGACTTCGAGGTGATTGAAAAAGGTCCTTATACCACCCTGCTGCGTGTGCGCATCAGCACTGCGGGTCAGTGGATGTCGCTGGCGGCCGCGCCAGATATGACAGTTCGTATTTATCATGATGCGCAGAGTGCAGAAGTGGTGTCGTACCAGAACCAAAACCGCTTTCACGGCGTATATGAATACCCCAACAGTCGCATGCGCCAGAGAGATGAGAAAGTGCAGCTGAATCGTTTTCTCGGTGAGTTTCTCACCGTTTGTCTGGAGCACGGCGTCAGCCGCCAGCCCATTTCCTTCTGACAGTGGTGCCACCCCGTTTACGGCTGCTTCAGCCGGTTGATCAGGAGTTGCACTGAGCGTGCCTCTGCTGCTGCAGATATCGGACTGTCATCTGGTTGCTCAAGGCAAAACACTGCTGAATGTGGACACACAGGCTTCGTTGCAGGCGGTGCTCGACCAGGCGCTGTCAGAACAGCAACCTGATGCTGTAGTGGCCTCGGGTGATATTGCCCATGATGCGCAGCCTGAGGTGTATGCCCGTTTCCTGCAGACCGTGCGGGCGGTGTATCCAGGCCCGTTGCTGTGTTTGCCCGGTAATCACGACGTGCACCAGGCGATGTCCTCAGCAGCGCTACCCATGCAACCTTTAACTCTGGCGCCCTGGTCGATTGTGCCGCTGGACTCGCATCAGGATAACCAGCCTGAGGCCCTGATCAGTGAGATGGAAATCGAGCGGGTTGGAGAAGTGCTGCGGCAATCTGCGCAGACTCATGTTTTGCTGGCGACGCATCATCCGCTGGTTTTAATTGGTGCCCCCTGGCTCGACAAAGATCGCATCCGCGATTCTGAGCAACTACTGGATGGCCTGAGCCAAGCCAGCGGGGACCGGTTGCGTGGGGTGATCTTCGGTCACGCGCATCAGGAAATCGCGGCGCGCTGCGCGCAGTTGCCCATGTATGGCGCACCGTCCACCTGTTTTCAGTTTGCGCCACATAGTCAAACCTTTGCGGTCGACCAGCGGTCACCGGGTTATCGCTGGCTGCACCTGGATGAGCATGGGATAATTAAAACTGAGGTTCGGCGCGTGAACTCATTTCCTATTAATGCGAGAATTGACAAGCTGAAGAAGCCGCCTCCTGCGGACACGCACTAGACGTGCCCTGATATCCAGATGCAACAATACCAGCAGTACCGAGCCCGCTTACTAACACACAGGTAACCAATAACAGCCTATGGCAGTGAAATCCTATTCTGCACAATCCCTGCAGGTCCTTTCGGGGTTAGAACCCGTGCGCCGCCGGCCCGGGATGTATACCGATACCACCCGTCCCAACCACCTTGTTCAGGAAGTGGTGGACAACAGCGTTGATGAAGCCATCGCCGGTTATGCGCGAGAAATCGAAGTCACGTTGCACGAGGACGGTGCCATCGAGGTGATTGACGATGGCCGTGGCATGCCGGTGGACATTCATC
>JBCCUW010000169.1:0-8373 GCA_039196385.1 Pseudomonadota bacterium | reverse complement strand
TGGCTCGACCAGATGGGCCTGACGCTGGATGAGTTTGAAAACTACATCGTTGAAACGCTGATCTATGAAGAGATGCAGTCGAGAGTGGTCAACGAAGAATCCGTAAATGCCTATTTCAAACTGAACTCGCCCAGATTTGATGCCATTCTGCTCAGTCATATTGTGGTCGACTCAGAAAACAAAGCCCGGGAACTGGTGGCCATTCTGGAAGACGAGCCGGACATGTTCGAGGAGCTGGCGCGTGAACACTCCATGGCGGACACCCAGTCCGAAGGTGGGTATATCGGGCGGGTAACGCGCGGTTCCATGGTGAACGACGTGGAAGCAAAGGTGTTTAACGCTGGTGCGGGAGAAGTGCTGGGTCCCTATCCTGCGGTAAACGAAAGCCTGTTCGAAATATTTCTGGTTAACGATCGTCGGGATGCTCAGCTGGACAGTGCCACTGAAAGTGAGATTCAGCGTGCTCTCAAAGAGGAATGGCTGGCCGCGCAGGCAAAAGAATTTGTTGTAGAGGTGTGCTGACCCTGTGGTTAAGGCAGCGAAGACTAAAACCCAGCCCGATGACGATAGTGTTTCGTTTGCATCGCTGATCGAAAAGGTTGAAATCATGCGTTCAGCCCTGCGCTGGACCGAAAAGATGGACCGGCGCCAGATTGAAAAGTTGCTGGGTCAGGTCAGTGCTGTGCGTGAGCAGGCGATGAAACTGTCACACACCAATCGGTTTGTCAGTGCAAGTCTGGCTAAAAGCCCGAAGAAAAGCAGCACTGCCCAACGGCGGCGGGAGTTGTTGGAACGTAACTTTCAGTTTGACGGCGTATTCGGCGACAGCCCCCGGTTGATTGAGGCCTTGGAGGTGGCGGAACGTGTTGCGCCGACGTTTCTCCCAGTGCTGGTCTATGGTGAGAGCGGTACGGGAAAAGAACTGATTGCCAAAGTTCTGCATGCCAACGGCGATCGTTCTGAAGAGCCGCTGGTCACCGTCAATTGCGGTGCTATTCCAGACAATCTGCTGGAGAGCGAGCTTTTTGGCCACAAAAAGGGCGCTTTTACGGGTGCTACCCACGACCGCGCTGGGCGTTTTGAGGCCGCCAATGGCGGCACAATTTTTCTCGACGAAATTGGTGAGTTGCCGCTCACGGGCCAGGTCAAATTGCTGCGAGTTCTGCAGTCGAATGAAATTCAACGCGTTGGCTCCGATACCGCGATTAAGGTGGACGCGCGCGTGGTGGCGGCGACCAACCGTAATCTGCTCGAAATGTGCAAAGAAGGCACGTTTCGCGAAGACCTGTATTACCGCCTGAGTATCATTGAAATTGCTATCCCGCCGTTGCGCGAGCGGCGTGATGAAATTCCTCTGCTGATTGAGTTTTTTGCAGATGAAGCGGCTGAACAGTTGGACCTGCCGCCCTTGAATCTGAGCCGTCGCTTGCAGGGGTTTCTGAATCGTTACGATTATCCGGGCAATATTCGCGAGTTACGTAATCTGGTGTTCCGGTTGGCTTGCCTGGCGGAAAGCACTGCGGATCTGCAGCACTTACCTGAATATATCAGGCCCGCAGACGCTGGTGGTACGGGGGATGGTGGTCCTGCCGGCAACCTCAATCTGGTTGATGTGAAGCGCCTGGCCAGTGACAACGCTGAGCGGCGTTTTCTGGAAGCTGCGCTCACGGAAGAAGGTGGCAATGTTACCGCGTTGGCCAAGCGTATCGACATGAACCGCGCCCACGTGCAGACCCTGCTGAAGAAACACGGCTTGAAATCCAAAGATTTCAAGCCTGCCAGAGACTGAACACATGCAGCTCAGGTTGCATCCCCAAGAACCCCACCTGGCGCCGATTGAGGTGAATGAAACCCTGTTCACCATTGGCCGCAGCGAACAGGCTTTTGCTGAATTCGATAAATCTCTGGTTGCCCGTTTGTCGCGCCGCCACGCCAAATTGTTTGAGCAGGATGGCGCGGTCTACGTTGCCGACTTAAACAGTCGCAACGGCACGGCAGTGAATGGCCAGCCTGTAGATGCCATCCCGTGTCGTTTAGCTGACGGCGATGAGTTGGAGGTGGGTAAGCTGGTGTTCCGCATTGAGCTGGAGGAAGCGGCAGCAGACACTGTGGTAGATGCTGAAGTAACGCTGATTCTGGAATCTGCCCGTGATGAGCATGACTTAACCCCCATAGTTGTGACGCGCTTTCCTTTTCTGGTGAGTCGCAATAGTGAGGTCTTTAGCCGTTACCTGGAACGTGCCGCGAAGCAGGTCGAATTCATCTCGGCTAAACATGCCCACTTCTACCTGCAGAATGGACAGGTTTTTGTCGAAGATCTGAACAGTACCAACGGGACACTCCTGAACGACGTGAAAGTGGGTGAACAACCCCAGGTGGTCCGCACCGGGGACCTGGTCGCGCTGGGTGGTGAATTCTTTGAGTACCGGGTACGGGTGCTGCACGCGGACGACAGCGTTGATCGGACGGTGCTGAAGGACATTGATCGGGAGCAAAGCAGTGACGGCACCATTTTTGTCGATTCACCCACCTCCTTTATTGATATTTTTGATACCCAGGACAAACACAGCGTAGCCGCCCAACCCTCGGTACCGTCCATTCAGGAGTTTCCCGAAAAAAGTGTGGAACGACCGCCGCCCGCCGCTGCGGCGCCGGCTCGTCAGCCCGCGCGATCCGGCAATACCTGGAAGTATGTGATCGGTCTGGTTGTCCTGTTGGGTATAGGCGGGGCGGGGTACTACTACCTCGCAGCCCAGCCGTCAGCGGCTAAGCTGGAACAGTATCTTTACTCCGGCGACTACGTGGCGGGTGCTGATATGGCCAAAAGTCTGATCGCCAGCGGCGTGCCGGATGCGGAAACGCAGCGTTTGGCCACCGTGGTTTTATTGCGAGCGCATATTCCCGCCTGGCTGGGAGCATTTAATCGAGGTGATATGGTGGCCATGGCCGCTCCGGTGAATGAACTGCGCGCCAGCGGCGCTAAATTACCGGAACTGTACGACTACGCCCAGATGCTGGAATGGGCGGCAGAATCGCGGGCCTTGCTTGAAACGTCCGGTGCGTCGAACGGCGAGATGACTCGACTGCGCAACTGGTGGGTGTTTAATCTGGCGCAACGACGAGCCACTTTAGATCGCCTGGTGGCGTATGTACCTGCCGCGCAGGGTTTACGGGAAAGTATTCTGACCCAGGCCCGGTCCCTGCAATCACAATAAATTATCTAACGGCAGCGTTCGAAGCGGCGATTGTAAGCCTGCCAGTCACCGCTGTCGGCGCGGCGTCCCCTCAGTTGAGTCATCTGCGAACCGTCTGAGGAAAAATCACCGAACTCAAATACCATCTCTGCACGGCCATTGCGCCACTGCACGGTAATCAGATTTTGCTGGAAACCGTAGCTGACCACAGGATAGAGCAGGTTCTGGTTACTGACGGTGAAGCCCATTTCATCGTTGGTGAATGCCAGACGGATGTTCTCGCCGCACCAGCGACCGGCGATATCCGCCAGTTCCAGGTTAACAGGCGTGGGCGCCAGCTTCGGTATCGGTTCCGGTTTGACTTCCGGTCGGGACGGGCGAGTTGTCGGTGTAGTGGCCGTGCGTGGGCGCTGTGTTTCTGCCACCTGTGCAGGTTGCTGCTGTTGTGGTTTTGCCGGGGCTGGCTTGGGTGGTGTCTCAGCGACTACCGGCTTAGGCGACTTTGCGGGCTTAGGTGGTGCTGCTGGTGGTGCTGGTGGCGCAATGGCGTCTATATCAGCCAACAAGCGGCTGCCCGGGATCAGCAACTTGGCATCGGTCAGAAACCGATTGTGGTTGACGCGATTGTTGCGCAGTTGAATCAGGCGTTCTTCAGCCATTTTCGCCCACTGGCCCGTGGCGTCTTCGTAGGCGTCTTCGTCGTGACGGCGGAGTTGGTCCATTGCCTGACGAATCTCTGCCACGCCGCGCTCTGATTCGCCCTTGAACCAGGCTGTTACGCGCAGCTGTCTGCGAGCTGCGGTGATGTTGGCTTCCAGTTGCTGCCAGCGCGCGTCGCCGGCGTCGATTTCTCTGGCGGTGCCCAACAGGTTAGTTGCGTTGGTCAGCTCCATTCTGCCTGTGAGTTGCTCAATGCGCGCAGCGTATACGGCCAGCAGGCTGGTGATTCCTTCGGTTGTGGCAAAACTACTGGTGCTGTCCAGTTGTCGGTATTCAGCCAGGGTCTGGCGAGCCCGGGTTAACTGAAGTGCATTCAGTTCGTTTTCAAAGCGGTCCTGCAGCGCTGCCAGTCGCGCTTGTCGTTCACGCTCCTGGCGGGCGATTCGGTTCCTCTCCTCGCGACGTTCCAACAGCGCTTGGGCGTCACGCAGCGCGCTGTGATTACCTGCTCCGCTCCGCCCCGCCTCCAGGATGGTCTGTGCAGAATTGAACCGCTGGGCTTCAATCAGCGGGCGGGCGGCATTGGCATGGGCTTGAGCAAACTGGTCAATTGCGGTGCGGCCAGTGCTGCTATCGGCCGCCACTAACGCCAGTAACTCGCGCAGGGCATCAAGCGCTGCGGTCCGCCCGCTGCGGGCTTCCAACTGTCTGGTAGTCAGCGCATCGTTTAATGCTGTGCGGGCTTTTTTAATCTGCTGTTGTCTAGCGGCCGCTATTTGCGCTTGTTGGGTTTCAATCAGCTCTTCACGCAATGCCTGCAGGTCAGTGCTGCCTCCCAGTTCGCGCTGGGCTTCCGCGACCAGTTCGAGCGCGCTGGCGACGTCTGTTTCCTGTTGTATCGCGGAGATCACAGTGGTCTGCAAGCGACTGTCGATGTTGTTCAGGGTGGGATGTTCAGGTGCCAGTTCGCGCAGTTCTTCTTCTCGATAACGTAATTCGCGGACGGAAGTGGTCAGACGTGCGCCGTCAACCGCGGCAATGGCGGCTTCAACTGCGGTTGAAGCGGTGGCGATGGCTTGCTGGCGTGCGCGTTCTTCAGCTTCGCGTTGTCTGGCTTCGGCAAGCTGTTGGGCGGCCAACCGTTCCGCTTGAGCCTGTTGTTCAGCCGCGGCGATGCGTTCCAGTTCTGCCTGTTCCTGCTCATTTATTACAGTGGCTTCCGCCGCGAGCGCCTCCTGCAGCGTGGGATTAATGGCGTATGGGTTAGCCCGGGCAAGTTCGTCGCGTGCCTCCTCCCACTGTTGCTGGTCCCGCAGCGTCTGCGCCCGGCTGCGCACCTGATTAAAGGTTTCCTCCTGCAGGCTGGCGATGCGCGGGTCGGTGGCGTCTATGGTGGCGAGACCGTTCAACAGGTTGGGCAGGGCAATACCGTCATTTGATACCAGCCTGGGGCTGCGCATGGCGCTGCGTGCTGCCGCGACAAGTTCGTCCTGGCGGCGCATCAGATTCTGCTGCCGTTCGCTCACTTGTTGAACAATGTCTGCCTTGCCGAGTGTGGTCCAGGTCGCTTGATAGCGATCGAGAAACTCGATCGTATCCTGCAGCGCAAAGGTTTCGGTGGCGCTGTCGATATCTTCGGCGAACCGTCGCGCCAGGGTGGCGCCTGCTTCCTGGATGGCCGGATGGTCAGACTCCAGCGCCTTTAGTGCAGCCAGAGTTTCGTCTAGGCGGCCCAGATCGGCCATCTGACTTATGCTATCCACCTCTGTCTGCAGGGCAGCTGCGGCGGCTGCGACTTGTGCCGCGTAAGCTTGAGCCTGTTCAATCTCCGTCAGGCGGCCATCAACATCGGCCAATGTGCTGGCGTTGGCGGTAACGCTCTTGCCTGCGTCCACAAGAGTGCGCGCGGTCAGATATTCTTCGTTGCTGATGGCTTGTTCAGCGGCATCTACATAAACACCCTCGATACGAGGATCGTTAAGCAACGGGTTACTCGGATCGATGGCGGCAATACGTGCCAGGAGTTTGGGCATGCCGTTGCCGTCGTTGTCCGGAACAAGATATTGTGGTTCTAACCAGGATTCAAAGGTTACGGCCAAATCGCTGAGATAAGCGTTTTTTCGCTGCTCGTAACTGTTGGCCAGCTCGGCCAGCGCGACAGAATCCGGGTAGTCTTTCTGGCCTCGCGCCAACACCTGGTCGGCGGCGGCGTAGTCCAGCACTTCGTCGGGTACCCCGATCAGGCGATTCATCTCCGCACGGTAAAACTGCAGGAGCACCTGGCGCTGTTCCTGCAACACCTGACGTTTGGATTGCGCGGGTAATGCCTCAAGCAGCATTAACCCGCTGTTCACATCATCGCGGTTATTGCTTTGCAACAGCTCCACAACGGCGTCGTATTCGCGCTGCTCCAGATAGGATGGCACCCACAGTGCCAACAGGCCAACTAACAGTACGGCGGCGGCGCCGATGACGTAAGGCAGCTTGAAGGGTAAAGACAGGCTTGAGGCATCAGTCATATCCTCAAGAAACTGTTTCACCGTAGGCGTTCGTTTTTGTCGATCGAACGAGAGTGCGCGGAGCAGTGCTTCGTTCTGGCGCCGCGAAATACCCTTAATGCGTTCAGGTACGAGCTGATTCGCTTTGGCCTGGTCGGCCGGTATGCGGTGGAACGGATGACGGCCGGTGAGCAATTCATACGCAACGCAACCCAGCGCGTAGATGTCGTCGCGCGCATCCGCGTCTTCGCTGTCGCTGAGCATCTCGTAGCTGGCATAAGCGGGCGTCAACGCACCGATGGAGCGTGGATCAAACAGCGTTTGATCACTGAGCGGTGCTTCCGGATCCTTGACCGCTCGCGCAATACCGAAATCGAGCACCTTGACGGCATCACCTTCGGCAATAAAACAGTTCCCGGGTTTAAAATCGGCGTGCACGATGCTGCGCTCGTGGGCGTGACTCAGCGCAGCACATAATCCGCGCAGGATCACCAGCACCCGCTCTATCGGCAGGCCGTCGTTGGGGACAACTTCCTGTTTGATAAACTGGTCCAGCGTGCGACCGTTGAGAAACTCCATGGTGATAAACACCACACCTTCGCTGCGGTCAAAGTCGTAAACAGTGGCGATGTTTGGATGCGCCAGCCTTTGTTGACGACTCGCTTCGCGCTGCAGTGCAATAAAAGCTTCTGGTCGCTTCTTGAAGGTCTCGTTGAGCACCTTGACCGCGACATAAGGGTCACGATCTCGAGCTTCCAGTTTAAGCTGGTCACGGCCACGATAAACGGTGCCCATGCCACCGACCCCAACCACCTCATCCAGAATAAAGCGGTCGCGCAAACGCATACCGACTTCAACTTCAGATATTTTGTCAGCGCCACCGCTACTGTAGTCGGTCGCCAGGCGGGTTGCGGAGTGATCATCAGCCGGTGGACTGGAAGCTTGAGGAGCAATCGTTTCGCCTACAAACTGCGTGAGTTCATCGTAGTCTTCTTCTGGCAGTTCGCCCGCTTTGCGCGAATCGTACAGGGTCTGCAGGATGTCCATGGCATCTTCGCGGCTGGGACTTTGCCGCAATTGCTCGCCAACGCGGGTCTTCAACGACTCGAGATCGAGTTCTCCGCGGTTGTGGGCAGCGATGTCATCTTTTAAGGACATCAGTTGTCATCCAGATTCAGCAAAGTGCGATCTTCGGTATCGGTGGTATCGCCCGCTACATCGAAGTTGAACACGGTCGTGCTGTCGTCTGCGGGCTGGGCGCGCATCACCACAATGCTGATATTGTCGCGGGCGTCGGTAGCCAGGGCGAGGCGCATCAATTCTTCTGCTGCCGCATTGCAGGTGGGCATACTCAGACAACGATGTAACTCTGGTTCGGGAACGTAACGAGTCAATCCGTCGCTGCACAGGAGATACACATCGTCGGTTGCTACCGTAAAACTAGTTTCGTCCAGCGGTAATTGTCTGGCGACGCCAACCGCGCGCGTGATGACGTTGGCTTCCGGATGTTGCTCTGCCGCTTCAGGCTTGAGAATGCCCTGTTCGATCAGTTCGTTAGTGCGGCTGTGGTCGCGGGTCACCTGGGTCAGCTCGTTCCCACGCAGGCGGTAGCCCCGACTGTCGCCGGCCCACAGCATGGCAGCGTCAGCGCCGCTTGCCACCATGGCCACGACTGTGGAGCCGATGATTTGTGCCTGGCGTTGCAGGCCTTGTTCGAACAGTGCGTGATTAACTGCATCCAATTGGCTACGACAGGCGGCCTGTAGCCCGGCAAGGTTGTCGCTGAATGAGACCTTGGCAAGCGCCGCGACCACTTCGCGGCTGGCGACGTCGCCGGCGTGGTGACCGCCCATACCATCAGCTACTGCCCAGACACCAGACTCCGGGTGAGCGAGATAAGCGTCTTCGTTGTACTCACGAACATTGCCGCGGTGCGTCTTTGCCGCAGATTGCCACTCGATCGTTTGTTGCTCCGCCAACCCCAGGTGCTCCCTTGCTTGCTCCGTTACATACGGTTGCTG
>JBCCUW010000168.1:0-8381 GCA_039196385.1 Pseudomonadota bacterium | reverse complement strand
GAGCAAAGCTGATTGCTGGGCAGTGACTGTAGCGCCTCGATTGCCAGAAGCCGAGACTGTCCTGACGCAGCCGGCGTCGTTCTGCGTTTATGCGAAACCATATTGCGCTGGCATAGCTGGAACCATTGAAGCGCACGTTAGCTTCGACAAAGTGCTGTGCGCCGGTGTGCTGATCGCACAGAAAGTCCAGTCCGATCATACCGCGCAAGCCCTGATCCCTGAGCCATTGAACGACCTGATTGCCGGCGGCGTGTAGGTCCTGATTATCCTGGTTGGCGCCGGGATACCGGCTGCCGACGGATAACAAGTCGTCCGACATGCGCTGATCTGTGGTGAGAATGTGGTGACTGACGCCCTGATGGTCGACCCAGTATTGCAGGTTGGGTGAAGTAGTTGATGGAAGGTAAGCCTCGACCAGGTACTTACCGTCGCCAGGTGTATTTTTCAGCCAACTGGATAGTTTGTGTTGATCACAGCCGCTTAAACGGATATTCCCGCCCCCACCGCTGGCGTAGTTCGAGCGAATCATGACGCTTCCCGTCTGCGGAATTATGTCGCATACAGCCTGCCAGAGACTGTTCAGGGCTAGTGCCGACGTTGGTTCATCGACCTGCACAATTTTTCCGGGTATGGGCTCGAAACCTAGCTGGCCCATCTCCTGGCGCTGATAGATCTTCTGGTTGGCCTGGTAAGTTGTCTCCGGATCACCCGAGGTCGTGATCGGATACGCTGTTAAATGAGCGATATGATCTGCTAGCTCAATGGACTCTGCAGTAGTACAGTAGGTATTGAGTTGCAGCGCGGATGTTCCTGCGTTGGCGACTGGACTGGTCTGTTTGAGCCAGTCGCGTAACGGCAAATGCCAGTCTGCGTCCTGCAGCAACTGGAGGGTCAGAGGGGTGTCAGTTGTTGATGCCACGCTTTGATAGCGTGGCGCACAGTTGAGTGTTGCGAGGTAACTGGCATAAGCCGGTTCCAAGGGTTGCGCAAGCAAAACCAGATCTTGCGGGCCAGCCAGCCATAAGGCGCGTTCGGGAAAGTATTGCTGCGCGTCAGCCAACACACCCATAAACCCCGGGTCGCGGGTGACCGCAGTGTCATGGACAAACAGCTGGCGTGGGCTTGGCCCGCGCAGGTTTACTGGTAGCCCATCGGTGTACTTGTCTACCGCGGTAGCCATGCAAAGTTCCCTTTTCCAACTGCAGGGTGTTCTGCTGCGGGGTGCCGGTTATGGAACACCCCAAGCCACCAATAATAACCACTGGTATGGTAGATAATGTGGGGCAGATGTGAGTAATCCGCCCTGCCAAGGTGATGCTTGCGTTACAAGCTTTTACATGGCGCGATGATGTGTGTGTTAGCGCCCTGCACCGCTGCTGGCGGTCCACCAAGACGGATAAACAACCACGTCAATACGGCGGTTTTTCCAGCGACCGTCTGCCGTTTCGTTGTTGGCAATGGGGCGGGTTTCGCCGTAACCCACCGCCGATAGCTGTTGAGCGTTAATCTCCGGTTTCGCCTGCAGATATGCGGCAACGGATTCTGCGCGTCGCACCGACAGACGCAGATTGTCAGCGTCCGCGCCGTAAGAGTCGGTGTGTCCTTCGATGGTAATAGGCGTATTGGGGAACTCAGCGATGGCGGCAATCAACTTCTGCAAGACGGGCTCGTGGCGTGGCTCAACTTCCGCACTGCCGCTTGTGAAGCCCAGACCCACCAGTCGGATAATCAAGCGCCCTTCAGCGCGAACTACCTCGGCTTCGTTTTTGCGGAACGAACGTTCCACTTGAGCGACGGTGAGTTCCTGCTGTTCCTGCTGCGCAATACGTCGGTCCAGGCGTGCTTTGGCGGCTTCGCGATCTTCCAGCTCAGCCTGCGCGGTCAACAGTTCTTCCTGTAACAGGCGTACGCGCTGTCGGGTTGTGCCCATCTGTTGGGTGAGCAGATTATTCTGTTCAACCTGCCGGGTGACCGCTGCAGTCAATTGTCCAGTGGCCTCTTCCGGGCCGTTGTCGAAATACATGGGGACATCCAATAGATCGCCCAGCGGTGCCAAAGTCTGCTGCCAGGCCAATAGGACGGCTTCCAGCGAAGTACGATTGTCATCAATATCGTTGGCCAGTGTGGCCACGTACTGGGCGTGCAGGGCCTGGTGCATGGCCTGGTTGGCCAGATTGCGGGGTTGGTCCGTATCGTATCGGTTAGCGGCCAGTACCGTTCTGGCCTGTCGCAATAGTTCGCTGGCAGCCTGATAAGACTGGGGTGCCCAATCATCCGCATCCAGTTTTTTGGCGTTGCGGATTTCGTTTTCGATCTCGGTAAACAGCGAGATCTCGATAGCTTCTAATTCTGCATCGCGAAACAGTACCTCGGCTTTATCTGCGTACCTGGCGACCCGGGATTCACGTCCCTTCTCAGCACGGGAAGTGGCTTCATAAAGTTGGGTTTCTGCATCCAGCCATAGTTCCGGTGCACGTTCCTGCGCGCGGGCTTCCTGTGCATCTGCACGCGCCTGGAATGCCGGGCCAACAAAAGTTTCCACGGTGGGCGCCATTTCTGCAGCCTGGTTGAACAGAGCTGTGGATTCTTCAAGTATTTTGCGCACGCGATCAACATCAGCGCCGTCATCAAATGCGCGTTCGGCCCGTTCGTATATTTCACCGGCTTCTTTGTAGGTGTTGGGTGTGAGTACGCTGGCGCGCACCGCGTTGGCATCCGCGAGTGCTTTGGTGGCTTCCGCAAACACCTGCGTGCGCAGGGCGTCCCGCAAGCTGTTTTCGGCCGCCATTGTGGGCATGCTGGCGGGCATGGCAAATATAGTCAGATAGATCAGGCCGAGAGCGACACTTTTTTTCGCTGGTCTTTTGAATGGTCTATTCACTGGAAATCCTTTTACAACTGGTTGTCTGAGGGGCAGGCCGACGCGCTGCGCAAGGTTAGGTGGCGCGCATTGTAACCAAAGCGCTTGGCTAACCAAAGCGCCTGTATCACCAAAGCGCTGGCATAAACAACTGCTTAATCGATTCGGCTGCTAGTCCGTTCATGCCGTGCTTAAGACTGGCTGCGCAGGTGTGTGGTCAGCATGTCGATAAAAACCCTGACTTTGAGTGGCACATATTCCCGGTGTGGGAATACGGCATAGATACCGCGTTGCTGCCCCTGTAGGTAGCGTTGCAGTAGTGGCACCAGCCGCCCTGCCTGCACATCATCCCGGACCAGAAAGTTGGCGAGCCTGGCGATTCCCATGTCCTGCAGTACTGCTGCCTTTACCACCATGCCGATACCGGCGAACTCGGGCTGCAGCATCATGTCGGCGGTATGACCGTCTGCTTGAAACTGCCAATGGTTCGAGGTCTGTCCACGAGCATGTATGGCCAGGCAACGGTGTGTTAACAGATCCTGCGGATGTTCAGGGGTGCCGTGTTCAGCCAGGTAGCGCGGGGTAGCACAGACCACCCAGGGGTCGGCGATGAGGCGTTTGTGGACAAAATTGGCGTGGGTGGGCGGCTCGAAGCGAATCGCCAGATCCACCTCCGCGGCAAGCAGATCCAGCGGACCATCTCCCTGGAGCAGTGTGATTTGCACGCGCGGGTAGCGGACGCTGAACTCGGCCATCATGGGCACAACAACGCGAACAGCAAAGGCATCTGAACAGGCCACGCGCAAGTTGCCGCTGGCCTCCACGGCAAGGTCACGCACCTGGGCTTCCAGGCCAGCAATTGACTCCAGCAGGTTCTGGCCCTGCTTGTATAGGGTCTGGCCAGCTTCAGTCAGCGCCAGACTGCGGGTTGTGCGATTAAATAATCGCACACCCAGGCGTGCCTCCATGCGGCTGATGCGTTTGCTCACGGCTGAAGGAGACAGAGCCAGCTGCTCGGCGGTGGCGGCAAAACTACCGGCGTCGACTACCTTGCACAGCAGACTCAGCTCGTCCATGGCATCCACGCTTGATCAACTCCTCAATGTACTCGTTGATTAGTGAATTTTAGGCATGAATCAAGTGAATGCAATGCTATTTATTGTCTACAAGAGACATAATAGTCTGGCGGCAAAGACAATTCCCTTCAGGAGGCATCATGAGTCAGTCCCAGAGTACCGCGCGGCAAGAATCCTTGGGTCCGGTAGAGGATGAGACGCTGCCACCCCTGTCTTTTCGTGAAATGCTGCAAAGTACCTTTGCGGCCGCCATCGGCGTGCAGAATTCGGCCAATCGCAAGCGTGATTTTACGCGTGGCAACTGGGTCCATTTTGTCTACATGGGTATTGGCTTTACGACATTTTTTGTCTTGCTCATGTTGAGCATTGTCCATCTGGTGCTGTCGACCAGCTGAAGGCGGTGACAGCTGTGGGCGGGTGATTGCTGGGTCAGGAATGTCCTCCGCCCCTGGCAATCTCATAAACACCACCGCTGCCCAGACTGTCCAACTCATATTGCAGGATGCCGCGGGTGTAATCAGCGCCTTTGCTTGATTTGAGTGCCTGGACCAGCATCACCAGGGTGGCTTCTTCCACGTCTGGGGTGTCAAGTTTGTGTTGTCCGCTGCTGGATTGAAGTTGCTCGATCAGTTGATTGGCCAGTGCGTATTTTGAAGTCATGTTGTTATCCGCTGGATGTTCTAGGCTATTCAGGCAGCCAATTTGCGTGAAGCCCCGGTTTTTTGCACTACGTACAAGTACGGATGATGAGTCAGTCCGTTGATTCAGTCGCTTTATTCAGACTTTATTTTTCAGGCTCTTTATTCAGAGGGGGGCCGCTGCAGGTGAAAAATCACGCCTGCGGCACCATCCAATTCGTCGATTGCAGGCATGCCCGCAACAATATCCGGGTAGTCGTCTGCGTAGCGTGCCAGATATCTTTCATAAACGGTCAAGTCGGGCTGGGCCAATGGCGCAGCCATCAGGCTATAGGTTTGATCCTCCATCCGCAGGCGCACCTGTGGATCGCTGCGAGTGGCGTTTACCCAACCACTGTCGGTGGCGCCAAACACGTACAGCTCGTTATCGCTCTCGACAATCCACAAGTTCACCACCCGTGGCAACAGTCCGCCGCGCGTTTCCAGCTGGATCTGCTCCGGCACGGCAACACTGGACCATTGGCTTGGTGGGTCAGTGGCCTGACCACCCAGATACATGCCCGGCATGGGGCCCAGTGGCCCGGCTACTGCGGCGGTGAGAAGAAGGGCGACAAGTGCGAGCAGTGCCAGAATAAGCCATTTGCGCATGAGACGAGTCCTCCAGTTGGGCATGCAGGTCAGAATCTGTCTGAGCGGGAGCTTATGCCATTGTGCTGCAGTCCGCCATTGCATAGAGAGTACTCTCTTTCTGCTCCGGGTATGATCTAATGCGCAGCACAGTTGAGCCAGTTGCCGGACATGCAGTTACAGAATGAATTTCAGCGTTTAGCGAGCCTGCTGGAGCAGATGCTCAGCCTGCTTCAAGAGGCTGAAGATACGTTCTGGACCGCTTACCTGCAGCGTGGCTTAAACAAAGTTAAGAAATCTGAGCTGGCCGGTGCGACGTTTATTCTGGGCTGCTATAACGGCCAGGATACATTTTCCGATCTGGTCATCGGGCAACAGTGGCAGGACTCGGATCCGGTACGTTTTCGCAACCTGAATGCCCGTCTGGGCCAGCTGCGTACGGAGATCTTTGAATCAGCGGGACGCATTGCCAGCCGCAAACTCTGGTAAGTGCATCGTGCTCTCTTCTGGTTTTTGGTGCAGGAAAACTGCTCATTTCTATTTGAAAATTTGCTGAATAAAGTGTCGGACAGGGTGTTGCCTTGCGTTCGCTAACGCATTACCCTGCGCGCCGCGTCAGGTGGAAGAGGATCATTTTGATCTCTGACGCGTGTAATCAGTGCTAGACAAGGCTGATTGCATCAGCTCAACGAAGTAATTATCGGAAGTAACAAGGCAATCTCATGAAGACACTAGAACGCGTGTGTGCGAGTGTGTGCGTTGTATTTCTGCTCAGCAGCACCCAGGTGACTGCGGCGGAAGTGGCGAACACTAACTATGTGATTGAGGAAGTAATCGTAACCGCGCAGAAGCGCGAGCAGAGTATTCAGGATGTACCGATCTCGGTCTCTGCATTTGATTCAGCATTTCTCGACGACGCCGGGGTTGACGATGTACTGGAACTCCAGTTTTTTGTCCCTGGTCTGACCATCTACAACAATCAGTCTGCTGCGCAGACCAATTTCAATATCCGGGGTGTCGGTACAGCGGGCAACAGCCTCTCGCTGGAATCATCCGTTGGCGTGTACGTTGACGGCGTTTATCGTTCGCGACAGTCTTCAGCCATCAACGATCTGATCGACGTTGAGCGGGTTGAAGTGCTGAAAGGCCCTCAGGGCACGCTTTTCGGCAAAAACACTGCTTCCGGTGCTGTACAGTTTCTCACCGTAGCACCTCAGCTTGATGAAGTGGGTGGCTTTGCGGAATTGAATGCCGGTAACGAAGGGTATGCCAACTTTAACGGCGCCATCAATATTCCCATGCTGGACGGCAAAGCCGCAGCGCGTTTCTCCGCCGGATACACAGAACGAGATGGTTACGTGGACAACATCACCACCGGGAATGAACTGAACGACCGTGATCGTTATTCTCTGCGTGGACAATTCCTGTTTCTGCCTAGTGACACGGTTTCTGTACGGGTGATTGCGGACTATTCCGAAATTGACGAAAAGTGTTGCTCCGCCAGTAACGTCTTCGACGGGCCGGGCGACACCATTGCCGGCTTCCTGGCGGCGGGCGGTTCGTTGCCACCCACGGGTCAGTTGCCTAACGTCAGCTATGTGCTGCCCATCGAGGCGCTGGGTGGTGACATTGTACTTGCAGACGATTTTGACGACGACCGTACGGCCATGGACATTGATCCGTTTGCCGAAATTGAAGAGTCCGGTCTGTCTGTAGAAGTGAATTGGGATCTGAACGACACCATGACGCTGACTTCCGTAACCGCCTATCGCGAGTACGAAGCCACCAGTTTTGTGGATGCGGACTTTACGTCGCTGGACACGCTGAGCCTCAGTGGGGGTACTGCAGAACAGGATACGTTTACCCAGGAGTTCCGCATTGCCGGTACCTACGGTGACAATGTGACCTACGTGGCGGGCCTTTACTACTTCGACCAGGAGCTGGAAAACGTCACTTCTTTGCGCCTGGGCTCGGTCGCCAACCTGCTGCTGGCCGGTGGTGCGACCAATGGCGACTTGCTGGGTGGTGCTGCCGTGTGTGCCGCAGTCGGCATTGCCGCTATATGTGATGATCCGGCTTTCCCGGAAAATGGTCAGTCTGACAACTTCTCCAATCAGGAGCAGACCAGTTGGGCGGTTTTTGCACAGGCGGACATTGACCTGACCGAAAGCCTGATTGCCACTTTGGGTATTCGTTATCTGGACGAAGAAAAAGACATGACGGTGTTGTTCACCGAAAGCCAGTTCAACCCGGTCTGGGCTGCCTTTACCCCGTTGTCACCCTTCGTGCCGGATGTCGACGGGATTACATTTGAAGACGAAGAGTTCACCGGTACGGCGAAGCTCACCTATTACTGGACCGACGATTTTATGACCTACATATCTTATGGTCGTGGGTATAAGTCAGGTGGTACCAACATCGATCGGATTGATCCGGCCTTGACCGGCTCACCGCTGTTGTTCGACCCGGAAACTTCGGACTCTTATGAGATTGGTCTGAAGGGTGACTTCCTGGATAAGCGATTGCGTATCAACGCAGCCGTCTTTATCACCGACTTCGAAGACTTTCAGGCCAATACCTTTGTGGGTACCGGATTTATCCTGCAGAACGCGGGTGAAATCCAGACCCGGGGCTTTGAGCTGGAAGTCTTTGCCCTGCCCGCAGAATGGCTGACCATCACCTCAGGAGTGTCATATGTTGATGCTGAGTACGACTCATTTGTAGGTGGTGCCTGTGTGCGTACGCCTTATGGCAGTGAAGTGGATGCGGGAGAGGCAAGTTTTCCAGATGTTTGTGACAGCTCCGGTAATACAGTGCCTGCGACGCCGGAGTGGACTGTTTACGGTTCCGCACAGGTCCAGCAGCGTATGCAGAGCGGTGATCTGTTCTACGCCCAGTTGGACATCAACTGGCGTGATGAAAACCCCAGCGGTGTCGACAACGATCCGAACAAGTATGCCGACGCGTACACCCTGACCAATCTGCGTCTGGGTTACCGCTTTGGCGCAGATCGTTACGATGTCTCCCTGTGGGGCAAAAACATCTTTGATGAAGACTACACCAACGGTGCTTTCAACTCTGTGATTCGCGAAGGATCTTTAACGGAGTACCACACAGAACCCCGCACCTGGGGTCTGACGCTGCGCGCGACGCTTTAACCACAAGCGCCGCGACGTCAGT